>NZ_JBHVDX010000017.1:0-78711 GCF_042802555.1 Streptomyces sp. NPDC057474
GCCCCCGGCACCGTCACCACCTTCACCCCGCCCACCGGCCCCGGTGTCCGCCTGGACGCGGGCGTGGAGTCCGGCTCGGTGATCGGCCCGGCCTGGGACTCCCTCCTGGCCAAGCTGATCGTCACCGGCGCCACCCGGCAGCAGGCCCTGCAGCGCGCGGCCCGCGCCCTGGACGAGTTCACCGTCGAGGGCATGGCCACCGCCATCCCCTTCCACCGCGCGGTGGTCAAGGACCCGGCCTTCGGCCCCGAACTGACCGGCTCCACGGACCCCTTCACAATCCACACCCGCTGGATCGAGACCGAGTTCGTCAACGACATCAAGCCCTTCGCGGCCCCCACCGACACCGAGGCCGACGACGACACCGACCGCGAGACGATCGTCGTCGAGGTCGGCGGCAAACGCCTGGAGGTCTCCCTCCCGGCCGCCCTCGGCATGACCCTGGCCCGCACCGGTCTCGCCGCGGGCGCCAAGCCCAAACGCCGCGCGGCGAAGAAGTCCGGCCCGGTCGCCTCCGGCGACACCCTCGCCTCCCCCATGCAGGGCACCATCGTCAAGGTCGCCGTCGAGGAGGGCCAGGAGGTCAAGGAAGGCGACCTCGTCGTCGTCCTCGAAGCCATGAAGATGGAACAGCCCCTCAACGCCCACCGCTCCGGCACCATCAAGGGCCTCAGCGCAGAGGTCGGCGCCTCCATCACCTCCGGCGCAGCCATCTGCGAAATCAAGGACTGAGAGGCCATACACGCCCCGCCGTCCCCCTCCCAGAGGCGGCATTTCCTCCCCGGGATGCGCAGAGCCCGTGCTCCCGCTCTCGGCAACATGGTTCACGCAGGGGTGGCCCCCAGGCCTTCGGACCTGGGGGCTCTTTGCGTTTCAGGCCGCCGGTGCAAGCGGTTCGCGTGCCGTCAGGCGCTCCGCGAGGGCGATGGCACGCTGTTCGGCCGCCAGGCACGAGGTGGGTGTGGCGCAGTACGCCGCACACGTACAGGTTGCGCCCGTCCACCGTGAGCTTGCGCATACCAGAGGTCCGAAGCGGCATCAGGAGGCCGAGGGGCCGGCCGAGGCCTTCGCCCGAACCAAGGAAGACATACGAGCGGCCCAGCTGAACCTGGGTCCAGCTGGGCCACAGCAGGCGCGGAGGGCCGCGCGCGGGACGGTCCTCCGCCAAGGTCAGGACGGTCGTCGAACGTACGTGTTTACGCCCCGACGACGGGGAGGACGAGGCGGGACGGCCGGGCGGCGTCGTGCGCGATCTCCTGCCGGACCGCAAGATCAACAACCGCGAGCGTGTCGCCAACGCTGGCTGTTCGACGCCTCGGTGGCGTCGGCGCAGACGGAACGATCACATCGCGCGACGCCCGCGGCGCGGTGACCCAGGCGGACAAGGACCGGCCCAGCGCGCCCGGGCGCCCGTCCCCGACGGTCAAGCCCGACGCCGCCGCCTCGCCCTCCACCTCGGAGACCTCCATCCAGGCACTGGTAGGGCCCATCGGCTCACTCCGGGACGAGAGATGCGCACCCCCTGGCGGGTTGCCGCGCGTCCGGTGCCGGCGTCAAAGCCCGTGTACGACACCGGTCATCGCACCACCTACCGGCGCAGTGGAGCCGGTCGCAGACGCGGCACCGCGGACGCTAGGGCGCGTCTCGAGTCGTGATCAATCTGCGGGATTCGCCTTCCCGGCGGGGCCTGATCCATAGATCGTTTTGCGTGACGCGAGTACAACTGACAGATGCGGAGTGGGAGTTCATCGGCCCGTACCTGCCGATCGGCGAGTACGGGCCATACCCCGAGCGGCTGCGGCAGCAGTTCGAGGGTGTGATCTGGCGGTTCAAGACAGGCGGGCAGAGGCGGGAAATGCCGCAGGAGTTCGGTGCCTGGTCGACCGTTTCCAACCGCTTCCGGCAGTGGCGTGACGCGGGTGTGTTAGAGGCCCTGATGGAAGGGCTGATCGCGGAGGCTGCGAGACGGGGTGAGGTGGACCTGTCCCTGGTCAGCATCGACTCCACCACCGTGCGGGCCCACCACGGCGCCGCCGGGATACACCTGGACCAGGACGTCATCACCGCGCTGGAGGAGGGCTGCCGCCGAGGAGGAGAAGGCCAGGTCAAAGAGGGAGGCCGCGAAGAACAAAGCGGGCAGGACGCCGAAGCTGATCCCCAACGGGACGAGCGACGACGCATCCGACGTCGGCAAAAGCTCCGGCTGAAGGCCGCCCTCCTCGGACGTTCGAGGGGCGGGCAGACCAGCAAGGTCCACCTCGCCGCCGACCGCAAGTGCCGCCCGCTGGCGTTCGTCCTGACCGCAGGACAAGCCGCTGACAGCCCGCAGTTCATCCCAGTGCTGAGAAGGATCCGCGTCCGCGGTCCTGTCGGCCGCCCCCGCACCCGACCGGAGGCAGTCGCCGGGGACAAGGCGTATTCGTCCCGCGGCAACCGCGCCCACCTGCGCAAACGCCACATCAAGGCAGTCATCCCGGAGAAGAAGGACCAGGCCGCCAACCGGAAGAAGAAGGGCTCCAGGGGCGGTCGGCCCGTCAGCCACGACGTCGCCCTCTACAAGGAGAGGAACACCGTCGAGCGCCTGATCAACAAGCTCAAGTCCTGGCGAGGCATCGCCACCCGATACGACAAGACCCCGGACAGCTACCTCACCGGCCTCCACCTACGAGCCTCGATGATCTGGATCAATGACCTCACCCGAGGCACCCCTTGATCACAGCCCCGTCGCGCCCTAAGGGCGTGCGTAAGGCCGAGTCATGACTTCCATGTTGTGACCGTCCGGGTCGTCGAAGTAGGCGCCGCGACCACCGAATAGACGGTTGATCTGGCCGGGTTCGGTGTGGCTGGGGTCGGCGTAGTAGGTGACCCCGACCACCTCCAGGCGGGTGATAACGGCCTCGAAGTGCTCGTCAGGGACGAGGAAGGCGTAGTGCTGCGACTGGATCGGCTCGTCCCTCTTCTCGTAGTAGTCGAGCGTCACGCCGTTGCCAAGGTCGACGGGCAGGAACGGCCCAAACGGGGCGCCGACCTTCAAGCCCAGGACCGCGGCGAGGAACTCGGCTGACAGGTGCCGGTCGCTTGCGTAGATGGCAGTGTGGTTCAGCTGGACGCTGGCCGCCGACAGCTCGGACTCATGCGGGTACTGCTGTTCAAAGGACATCAGTGGTGTGTCTCCGGTCTTGGGATCCGCTGGAATGGGGCGCCGTATGCGGGCGCCGGGAGCTAAGACGCGGAGAAGGTCGGCGGGCCTCTCGCCCGCCTCGTGCTCACGCCGAGGCCGGGACCCTCACTCGTGCGTGGCCCATGGCCGACCCGGCAGTCACCCGACCGACCTTAGTGACCATCACAGGCTGGGGCAACATCGTTCCTTGGCCGTGCCTGGCCGCGGATCGAGCCGCCGCTGCGTCATAGCGGGTCGTCACAGCTCTGTTGATCACGACCCGATATGCGCCCTAGAGCGTGTCTCTTTGATGGGTTGGCCAATTGATCGGATGCGTCTGTCCGGTTTGTGATCACTGATGCGATGTGGGTCCGGATCGAGCCGTTGATGCCGGCCGATCCGGTCCGTGGACGGCGGTGGGCCAACCACCGCTTCACGCTGGAGGCCATCGCGTGGAAGTACCGCACCTGCTCGCCCTGGAGGGACCTGCCCGATGAGCTGGGTTCGTTCCAGACCGCCCACAAACGCCTGATCAGGTGGGCGGTCGACGGCACGTGGGAACGGATCCTCACCGCCATCCTGGCCTCAGCAGACGCCGGTGACGACGTGAGCTGGACCGTGTCGGTGGACTCAACCGTCTGCCGGGCTCACCAGCACGCCGCCGGAGCAAGGAAAAGGGGGCGGCCGACCGGTCCGAACCCGGCGATCACGCACTTGGATGCTCCCGCGGGGGCTGAGCACCAAGGTGCACCTGGCCAGTGACGGCCGGGCACGACCTCTGGCCCTCATCGTCACGGCAGGCCAGGCCGGTGACGCACCGGCTTTCGAGGCCGTCATGGCCCGGATTCGGGTGCCACGAAGCGGGTTCGGAAGGCCCAGAACTCGGCCCGCAGCCGTCCTCGCGGACCGCGCGTACTCATCCCGCGCGATCCGCGGGCATCTCCGCCGCCGCGGCATCCGCGCTGTCATTCCGCAGCCGGCCGACCAGATTGGCCACCGCCTGCGGCGCGGTCGTCTTGGAGGCAGGCCACCCGGCTTCGACGCCGAGGCCTACAAACAGCGGAACACCGTCGAACGCTGCATCAACCGCCTCAAACAATGGCGCGGCCTGGCCATGCGAACCGACAAACTCGCCATCGCCTACCAGGCCGCACTCCACGTCGCCGCCATCCTCATCTGGACCCGCAACTGACCAAAGAGACCCTATCCAGCCCTTGCGGGCGGGGCTGGTTGGTAGCGGATCGACTAAAGGCGGCGATGGGTTTACTGAAGGTTGCAGGAGATACGGGTTTCCACGCCGAGGCATACGTCGTTGCCGTCGCCGCCGTTGCCGGTATCGGTGCCGCTGCCGCCGTTGAGGGTGTCAGCCCCCGGATCTCCGAACAGTTGGTCATCGCCGCCCTGACCGGAGATCAGATCGTCGCCCTCGTTGCCGTGGATGGTGTCGTCGCCGTCGTCGGGGTTCATCCCGCAACTGGTCGCGGTCCCGACAGCGGCGAAAGTGCCGGTGCCGCCGCAGATCGTGTCGCCCAGGTCAGTGCCGGCGGTCAGGCCGGCACCGGTGATGGTGTCGCCGACGCCGCCACCGGCGATGCTGTCGGCTCCGGGCCCACCGTGGATGACCTGCCGGTGGCCCAGGATGTCGGTGCCGAACCTGCGCGCCCCTGAATAGCAGTACACCAGCCCCTTATCGAAGTCGCCGTTGTCGCCGCAGATGCGGTCGTCGCCGTTGCCGCCGGCCAGCGTGGCACCATCCTCGGGGTCGCCATCTGATGCTCCGCCGATGATGATGTCGTCGCCGTCACCGCCGTTGATGTGTGAGGTCGCACTGCCGCCTCCGCCCAAGATTTCATCGTTGCCGCTGCCGCCGCCGATGGTGCCGGCATTGCCGCGCAGGGACCCTCCGACACCGATGAAGTCGTTGCCGTTGCCGCCGTTGATGGTGCCAGTGTTGCCGATATTGTTATTGCCTTCGCCGACGCGTACAACGTAGACGTCGATACTGTCGTCACCGTCGCCACCGTTGATGGTGCCGGCGTTGCCACGGGCAATGGGAACCCGCGTGCCAAGCTCAAACCCGATATCGATCCGATCATTACCGGCGAGGCCGTTGACCACCGTCCCGGCCTCCACAACGGTGGGGTGGGTGTCATCGCCCCTGCATTCGATGGTGTCGTTGCCCGGGGTTCCGTTGATGACTCTGACGCCGTCGATCACGGTGCCGGCAGTCGACACTCCGTTGACAAGGCAGGGAGCCTGCGCCGCCTGGGCGGGGGTGGCGGTAATACCGAACCCAAGCCCAGAAGTTACGGCGAGGGTGATGACGGCCAGCACGCGGCCACCGATTGTTGGCACTGCAGATCCCTCCTGGGAACCGATAGCCCACATCCCGCCGATAGTCCCGCATCGGGGTAAGTGCGCAGCAGATAGCTATTCGTCAGTTGACATCCCACTCTCTCCCTCCGACGTGGCGCCTGACGCAAGGCACCACCGAGGGCCCGGGCATATTCACTCTGAGGCAGGCGACCGTTGGTGGAGACCCCCGCGTTGGCCGCGAGTGCCCGATCAACTCACGAACGCATCAAGGAGACACGCTCTAGGTACCTTCCTGGTCGATAGCGCACGCGACGACATGGTCCGCAGCCGAACGAATGTGACGGGCGCTCCTGCCTGACGTAGGTCAGCAAGGCACCCGCCGCACCACACCGTGGCCCCAGCCGGTCTCCGCTGAACGAGCAGTTCGCGCGCACGCGGTTCCAGCGGGTCCTGCTCCCGCCAACTCAACCGACATCGGCCTGCGCCACCCCTCCTCTTCGCCCTCCGCGAAGACACCCGGATCCAGGACTACGCCGAAGGTCAGCCCGGCAGGCTCCTCGACACGACAGCGCCCGGCACCGACTTGCTCAACCCCTTGGGCCACATCCGAAAGCCGCTGGCAACAAGACGGTTGCCGTCCGCCACGGCGGCCTGTCCCGGGAAACCATCTATCAACACCTGTGCAGCATCGAGCGTGTCCTCGGCTGCGACCTCGAATCCGGCGAACAAAGCTCGGGACTCCACGTGGCGCTCACCGTGCTCGACGTCCTGCGCGACCGCATCAGAACGGAGGTCACACAGGGCTCGATGAGTGGACCGCACGGCGGCTCCGCGACGGCTCGACCACGAGCATGGCTCAAGCCTCCACCCGTCGGCCGACCGATTCTGTTCATATTTGTGATTAAGGATCACATGCATGTCTATTGACCCGTTCACGGCAAGCTTCTAACTTCAAGGAAAGCGCTTACTCCATCCGGGCGCAATGGACCGCTGAGCACCTCCTCAAGGTGCAGAACCGGGGTCGTACCAGCGCAGCCGGAGCCACTACAGACGAATCAAGCCTTGTGCGCCGCTTCCCTGGCGCAAGGCCTGGACGGCCCCCCATCCGCGAGGAAGGCGCGGACACAGCAGTCCGATGCGGCAATCGCAGATCAAGGCGGTGAATCAAACTGTGCCCGCCTCGCGCTGCCCGACCGCCTTCTTCTCTTGGGCCCTGGTCAGACGAGCCAACCAAACCTGGAGACGAACGATGCAATCAAGACCCGTCACCGCGGGCGCCGGCCCGCTGGCCGGCGCGCTCGTCGCGCTCTCCCCCCACACGGCTCAGGCCGCGGCCACTCGCTATGAGGCCGAGAGGTCTCCGGCGTCCTGTACCGGCAGCATTGACTCCGACTGGGCCGGATACTCAGGCAGCGGATTCTGTAACGGCGACAACGCCGTCGGCGCATACGCCCAGTTCACCGTGATCGCACCCGCACCGGGCACGGCGACACTGACGATCCGGTTCGCGAAACGGAACCACCACCGCACGTCCCGCCAATGTCACGGTGAACGGCTCGGCAGCCACATCGGTGTCGTTCGAGGGCACCGGTGCGTGGGGAACATGGGCGACGAAGACGCTCACGGTGCCGGTGAGTTCGGGCAGCAACACCATCCGGATCAGCCCCACTGCCTCCGCCGGCCTGCCCAACATCGACTACCTCGACGCCGACGTGCCCGGCGACACCACGACACCACCGCCGTCGAGTTCCGCACTGTACGTGGCACCCAACGGCACCGACAGCGCGGCCGGAACCCAGTCGGCGCCGACGACCCTCACCTCGGCGATCAGCCGCATCACCCCCGGCGGCACCATCTACATGCGCGGCGGCACCTACCGCTACTCGCAGACGGTCACCATCCCTGCCGGAGCCAACGGCACCGCGAGCGACCGCACGGAACTGGCCGCATACCCCGGCGAAACCCCGGTGTTGAACTTCTCGGCCCAGACCGAAGATCCGGCCAACCGCGGGCTCGCCGTGAACGGCGCCTACTGGCACCTCAAGGGCCTCGTCGTCGAGCGAGCCGGTGACAACGGGATCTTCGTGGGCGGCAGCAACAATGTCTTCGAGCGCACGGTGACCCGGTTCAACCGCGACACCGGTCTGCAGCTCTCTCGGATGCTCTCCAGCACGCCGAAGGAGCAGTGGCCGTCCAACAACCTCATCCTGAGTGCGGAGTCGCACGACAACGCCGACTCGGACGGCGAGGACGCCGACGGCTTCGCCGCGAAGCTCACCTCCGGCCCCGGGAACGTCTTCCGCTACGCAGTGGCCCACAACAACATCGACGACGGCTGGGACCTCTACACCAAGTCGGACACCGGTGCCATCGGTCCGGTGACCATCGAGGACTCCCTCGCCTACGACAACGGCACTCTCTCCAACGGCGGCCAGGCCGGCAACGGCGACCGCAACGGCTACAAGCTCGGCGGCGAGGACATCAAGGTCAACCACGTCATCCGGCGCAGCATCGCCTACAACAACGGCAAGCACGGGTTCACCTACAACAGGAACCCCGGCACGATGACGATGTCGGACAACATCAGCATCGAGAACGAGGAGCGCAACTTCTCCTTCGACGCCGGCAGTTCGGTGTTCCGGAACAACACCTCGTGCCGCAGCGGCAGCGGCACGAACGACAAGATCGTCCCCACACCCGACAGCACCAACCAGTTCTGGTCCGGTACGAACGGCTCCCGCTGCTCCTCGTACTCCGGCGCCATGAAGTGGTCCTTCGCCTCGGACGGCCGCCTCGTCGTGACCTTCGGCAGCAATCAGGTATCGCCGTAACCGAACCCGCCGCTCAGCGGGCCGGCACGATGCCCTGCCCGTCTGGTCCGGTTACCCGGATGGGCGAACAGGGCGAGGCAGCACCTGTTTTGGCAACGGTCGGACGTGTACGTCGCGGTGCGGGTTCCGGCATGCGTCCACCGCCCCACTCCGCCCGCTTGCGAGGCGACAGCAGACAAGGCGGCCGCACAGCGAGGCTCATCTGCTCTCGTGCGCCGGACCACCCCTTTCCGGCCCTACCAGCGGCCTGCCGAGTGGCAGGACGACACCCAGCATTCGAAGACATACAGGGAGGCGAAGATGAGGAAACCCGTTTCACGGCGGCTTCACGCGGCGCTGGCCACGATAGCTCTCGCGGCCGGGACCGGAACAGTGGTGTCGACACCCGAGGCGTCGGCAGCCACCGGCAGCGTCACCGGCTACGCGACCCAGAACGGCGGGACCACCGGCGGCGCGGGCGGGCGGACGATACGGGCCACCACGGGAACCGCGATCCATGCCGCCCTGTGCGGCAGGGCCAGCAGCAGCACCCCGATCACCATCGAGGTTCAGGGGACCATCAACCACGGCAACACCACGAAGGTGTCGGGCAACAGCTGTAACACCGCCGCCGGTGTCATCGAGCTCAAGGAGATCAGCAACGTCACGATCATCGGGGTGGGCAGCGGCGCCGTCTTCGATCAGCTGGGCATCCACCTGCGTGACGCCAGCAACATCATCATCCAGAACGTGACTGTCCGAAACGTCAAGAAGTCGGGCTCCCCCACGTCCAACGGTGGTGACGCCATCGGTCTGGAGCGCAACGTCCGCAACGTCTGGATCGATCACGCCACCCTGGAAGCGTCGGGCGGGGAATCCCAGGGGTACGACGGTCTCTTCGACCTGAAGGACAACACCCGGTACGTCACCCTGTCCTACAGCATCCTGCGCAACTCCGGTCGCGGGGGTCTCGTCGGGAACAGCGAGAGTGACCTGTCGAACAGCTTCATCACGTACCACCACAACCGGTACGAGAACATCGACTCCCGCGCCCCGCTGCTCCGTGGCGGTACAGCCCACATGTACAACAACCACTACGTGAGCCTCAACGAGTCCGGCATCAACTCCCGCGCCGGAGCTCGCGCCAAGGTGGACAACAACTACTTCGAGGACTCCAAGGACGTCCTCGGCACCTTCTACACCGACGCTGCCGGTTACTGGCAGGTCAGCGGGAACGTCTTCGACAACGTGCAGTGGTCCAGCCCCGGCAGCGAGAACCACCCGGCCGGACCCGATCCACAGTCCAACACCACGGTCGGCATCCCTTACTCCTACAGCCTCGACACGGCCGGTTGCGTGCCGGGCATCGTGAGCAGGACGGCAGGCGCCAACAAGGGTCTGCAAGTGTCTGACGGCAAGTGCTCATAGTGGAACTCCAGTGCGATTTTGTGATCAGGTCGGTGTCGGCTTCCCGGAGGTCGAACGTCAGGTCCGGTTCCCGCAAGCTCCCGACGCCGACGGTGTAACCGGAGGAAGAACCCGCCAACCGGCTGGAGGCGGAGGCGGCGTGGTCACGGACCGACTCCAGGTTCACCCTCGGGCTGGACCTGGATGATCCGGCGTCCGACTGGGCCAGGATCGTCTGCCAGGTGCCGCCGGCCCACCAGCGCGGTTACCGCACTCGTGGACGGTCTGCCAGGGGCCATACGACCCGGCCCTGGCAGGTCCGGCCATGACCCCCAGTACGAGCCTGAACAACACCCGCTGATCAGCCTACGATGATTGGTCCACTTCACCCCGCCACATGATCACGGCTCGGGTTGCCGTGGTCGCCGCGAACAGTTATTCGACTCGGAAAGAGCGCTTTCCCTTCATCCCATGCAAGGCTGCATCCTGGAGACGAATCATGCGCCTGAAGCACGTCGCCGCGTCCACCGCCCTCTCCGGCCTGCTGGCCGGCTTCCTCACCCTGACCTCCGCCGGCGGTGCGCACGCCGCGACCGACCTGTACGTGGCGCCGAACGGCAGCGACAACAACCCGGGGACGCTCACCGCCCCGTTGCAGACGATCCAACGCGCCGTGGATCTGGCGCAAGCGGGGACCACGATCCAGATCCGGGGCGGAACGTACACACCGAGCACAAACATCCAGTTACTCAAGAGCGGCACGGCGAGCCAGCCCATCACCCTGCGCAGCCACAACGGCGAGCGAGTGGTCATCGACGGCGAGAACATGCCGTACACACCAGGCGCGGTGGGCTCTACCATCCCCCGTCCCGAGCGCGGCGCGCTCCACATCGAGGGGGAGCACTGGCGGCTGGTGGGCCTGGAGATAGTCCACGGCCCCTACGGCGTGTTCGGTCTGGACACCAGCAACAACGTGTTCGACCGGCTCGTCACCCGGGACAACTACGAGTCCGGTTTCCACCTCCAGGGCGCCTCGAGCAGCAACCAGATCCTGAACCTGGACAGTCACGGCAACCGCGACCCGCGCAAGAACGGCGAGAGCGCCGACGGCCTGGCCATCAAGGAAGGCTCCGGCAGCGGCAACGTGCTGCGCGGCGCCCGGCTGTGGAACAACGCCGACGACGGCCTGGACTTCTGGATGTTCGACAACTCACCGATCCTCGTCGAGAACACCCTCGCCTGGGGCAACGGGTTCAACCGGTGGAACCTGCCCGACTACCAGGGCGACGGCAACGGCTTCAAGATGGGCGGCAACGGCGTGGCCGCCAACCACACCGTCCGCAACAGCATGGCGTGGGACAACTCCGCCGGCGGCTTCGTCGACAACAACAACCCGGGCAAGATGAAGATCGAACGCTGCACCGCGTGGAACAACCCGAAGACCGGCTTCAACTTCAACCGTTCCTCCAGCACCCTGACAAAGAACGTCGCGGTGGCCAACGCCACCAACGTATCGCTGGGCTCGAACTCCACGGGCAGCGGCAACTCCTGGAACCTCGGCGGTAGTTGGTCGTTCGTCAGCACCAACGCGAGCACGATCACGGGCCCCCGGGCGGCCGACGGCGCCATCCCGTCCTCAGCGTTCCTGCGCCCCAGCAACGGCGCGGACGCCGGGGCACGGTTCTGAGCGGCTTGCCCGAAGACTCCCCAGGAACCTGACGGAACGGTCGTCGTCGTGTATCGCAACCCGTGGGCTGCCGGGACGGGGCAGGGCGGTGACCAGTTACAAGGTGATCTTCTCCGCGTCGTCGAGCAGGTCAAGGGCGAACTCGGCTGGGCCGACTTCCCTGTCCGCACCGACGGTGCGATCCGCCGCCACCGAACTTCACCTCGACTGGTCCGCCGGCCCCACACTCTCCGAGCCGTCCGTAGCCGGCTGACCCCGGCCAGCGGCATGCTCGGAGCTGTCCCGAAGGCCGATGCAGTGGTCGGGCGCCCGATGTCCCTCCGCCCCCGTTCCGGCGAGCGAATCCCGTCTCTGACTGCGCAGGTCGCGCGGGCCAGCAACCCGCCCATGTGGGGCCGCGCGGAGTGGGACGGCGCCCAGGTAGTACGCGCCGCCGCGGCGACTTCCACGAGCGCCTTGGCGTCGTACCAGTCGGGCGCCAGGGACGCCAGGACGGGGCCAGGGCGGGGTCGGAAATCACGGAGGGGGAGGTAAGGGTGGATTATCGGCCGGCGCATTGAAGCCTCCGGCGGGATTCGCCTGACCACCCCCGCGGCCCAACACAGCCTCGGAGCGTCCGTCTCTGCGCAGTCATCCGTTCGGATGGTTTCAGGTTCCATCGTTAGTGTTCCCGGGTCGATCGTTCGGGCGACGCGGATCCGTGCTCGGCCAGGCCAGAATCCTGAGCGTGCCGCCCAGTGCTCCGCATCCTGATTTCCCAGGCGGGCGGCCTCTTCAGCCCCGAGCCGCGAAAGATGGGAATCCTCTTATGACCAGTTTCCTGAACAGACGCCGGGTGCTTGCCGCCGGCGCGGCGGCGATCGGCGGAACGGCTTTGGGCGGGTCGCTCGTGGACAGCGCGGGCGCCACGGCGGCCCCGCGCGCGAAGGCGGCGGATGTGCCGGAAGAGACCAGAACGCTCGACGAGCTCTACCAGGCGGCGCTCGCCGACGGTGGGAACCTCGTCGTCTATGCCGGAGGCGACACCCCGACCCAGCAGGATGCCACCAAGGCCGCCTTCCGTGCCCGGTTCCCCGACATCAAGCTGACCCTGGTGGTCGACTACAGCAAGTTCCACAACGTGCGGGTCGACAACCAGTTCGCGACCCAGACCCTGGTCCCCGATGTAATGCAGCTCCAGACCCTGCAGGACTTCCCCCGCTGGAAGGGGCAGGGTCGGCTGCTGCAGTACAAGCCCGCCGGATTCTCCCAGGTCTACGACAAGTTCAAGGACGCCGACGGGTCCTGGACCGCCATAAGCATCGTCGCCTTCAGTTTCCTTTACGACGTCGCCGCGGCCGGCACCGGCGCCCCGAAGACGCCGCAGGACCTCGTCGGCACGCAGTGGAAGGGGCAGATCGCCTCCTCCTACCCGCATGACGACGATGCGGTTCTCTACCTGTTCAAGCTGTACGCGGAAACCTACGGCTGGGACTGGATCGCCCAGCTGGCGGCCCAGGACATCCAGTTCGGCCGCGGCACCCACACCCCCGGCGTGGCGGTCAACACCAAGCAGAAGATCATCGGTCTCGGTGCGGCCGGCACACTGACCGCTCCGTCGACGGCCGCCACGAAGTGGGTAGCGGCCGACGGCCACCCGTTCATGGGCTGGGGCCAGCGAGCCGCGATCCTCAAGGACGCCAAGAACCCCACGGCCGCGAAGCTCTACCTCAACTGGCAGATCTCCGCCGCGCGCCAGCAGGCCGCCGCCTGGAACGGCTGGTCGGTCCGCACCGACGTCACCCCGCCCGGCGGCCTGGCGCCGATCTGGCAGTACCCCGATGCCCACGTCGACGGCTTCCCCCGCTTCATGGCGGACCGTGCCGAGATCGAGCGCTGGAAGCAGACCTTCGCCCTCTACTTCGGAGAGGTCAAGGGCGACCCGAGCCCGGGCTGGCTCGGTCTCCACCCCGGTGCGTAGGACGCGGGGCGTGGGACCGTTGTGAAGGGCGCGCGTGTCGCCGTTCACTGCTGACCGGGCACTGACGGCAGGGTCGGCGCGCTTGGGCGCGGCCGGCCCTGCCGGTCCCGCTCGTCCAAAGGCGCCGGTGTCAGTCGGTGCCTGCCCGTGCCTTCCCGTGTGTGCCTGTCCCCGCCGGCGCCTTCAACCGAGTTCGACGAGTCCGCGACGGACGGCCTCCGATACGGCCCCCGCTCTGTTGCCGGTCCCCAACTTCCGGTAGACGTGCACGAGATGGGTCTTGACCGTGGCCTCGGTCAGGAAGAGGGCACTGGCGATGGCCCGGTTCGTGAGGCCGCGGGCCAGCAGACGTATCACTTCGATCTCACGGTCACTGACCATCTGCGCAGGGGCGGCCGCTTGACCGACCAACAGGCGGGCCGCTTCGGGGGCGAGACCTATGCCGCCGGAAGCCGCCGTGCGGATGGCACGGAACAGTTCCTCCGGGGGACTCTCCTTGAGTACATAGCCGCGAGCTCCCGCCTCGATCGCCCGGACGACCTTGCTTCCGGTGCTATGGCTGGACAGCATCACCACGTTCACCCGTGGTACGGCGGCGACGAGCCGTCGGGTGACCGCCGCTCCGTCGGTCTCGGCGTCGGGGCCGCCTTCGCTGTCGGTCGGCCGCAGATCCATCAGGACCACATCGGCCCGCAGTTCCACGGCGAGCCGGACGGCCGCCGTGGCGTCCCCGGTCTCACCGACCACCGACAGACCGGGTTCCCTCTCGATGAGCGCCCGCAGACCGGCCCGGACCATCACGTGGTCGTCCACCAGCAGGATTCCGAGTGGTGAGGAGCTCATCCGGAGACCCCCGCCCGAGGCGCCCACCGATCGGCGTACCGCAGTGGCACCGCCGCGACGAGGGTGATCTCATGCCCCGGGGCATCGTGGAATGACGCTCGCGGAGGGGTGGCGGAGCACTTGATGCCGAACCGCTGAGTGGGCGAACAGAGCGCCCTGAGTGCTGACTGCAGGTCGTGGGTGTCCAGTGCGGACGGAGTGAGGTCGTTGACGAGTCCGCGGGTGTCCGCGAGGTTCTCACCCAGGGTCTCCTCGACGGCCCGGATTCTGGCCCAGGATGGTTCGGGGCTCCGTCTTCGGTCGCACTCGGCGGCCTGGAGCAGCATCCGGCTGCCGTATGGTTCCTGGGCCAGTGAGGCGTGGATCTTGCGGGCGATCCGGGCGCGTTCGGCGAGCATTCTGGCCTCCCGCCGACGCAGGGCCAGTTCACCGTGGAAATCGCGCAACTCTTCGACGAGGCGCCGACGGGCAGTGTATTCCCCTTGCTGAGCGCGGAAAAGGGCCACCGTGCCCCAGACCGCGGCGGCGGTTGCGGGTTCGGGCTGAAACGCGCCGCTCTGCCGGAGGTGGGCGAAGCCGAGCATGCCCGTGATCGCGGCCACGACACCGACGGTCGCCCGTTCTCGCGGTACCCGCAGGGTGACGCCGGGCAGCGGTACCGGATGGCCGCGAGGCCGGAGTCGTCTCCCGGTAGCGGTCCATGGCCGGTGAACCGGGAATGCGTCGTTCACGGCGTCTCCTTCGAGCGGGGGCGGACTGTACGGCGGATGGAAGCAGGAGCGGATCAGCCGGCCTTCGGCAGCTCGACGGAGCCGGCGCAGCCGCGGTGACACGTCCCTCCCGGTCTGAAGGGCCCTGCGGCCCGAAAGGCCCGCGCGGCCGGAGTGGGCCCGCGCGGGGGGTCACACGTCCAGCCCCAGGTGGGCGCGGTGCAGGAGCGCCCGAGCGTCGTCGAGGCCGAACGGCCTCGGATTGGCGTAGGGCTGGGCGACGACCAGCCTGGCGACCTTGTCGAGGTCCGCTGCCGCCATCCCGAGCTCGCGCAGCGATCGCGGAGCGCCGAGTCGTCGGGCCAGATCCTGTAGCGCCGCCGGTGGATTCGAGGTGGACAGCGCGTTCCCGAGCGGCGCCAGCTGCCTCGCCGCGGCCTCGGAGTTGAACACCAGTACATAGGGCAGGACCACGGTGTGCGTTTCGGCGTGTGGCAGGTCCAGCGCGCCGCCCAGCACATGGCACAGCTTGTGGTGCAGGGACATCGTGGTGGCGCCGAGGCAGGTGCCGCACAGCCAGGCTCCGTAGAGGGCGTCGTTGCGGGCCACGAGGTCGGACGGTTCCTTCGCGATCGCCGACAGCGCACCGGCGAGGCGTCGTACGCCTTCCTCCGCCAGCAGCGCCACGAACGGCGAGGTGTCCGGCGCGTAGAGGGCCTCCGCCGCGTGCGCGATCGCGTTCATTCCACTGGTGACCGAGGTACCGGCGGGAAGGGACAGCGTGAGCTCCGCGTCGTACACGACCGCCCGTGGCAGCACCACCGGGTCTCTGCCGGTCGTCTTCCGTCCGTCCTCGGTCATTCCCCAGATCGGCGTCATCTCCGAGCCGGCGTAGCTGGTCGGTACGGCGACGTAGGGGAGGCCTGGATCCAGGGCGAGCGCCTTGGCGAGGCCAGTGGTGGATCCGCCGCCGATGGCCACACAGCCGTCCGCCGTGCGGTCTCTGGCCTGTGCGCGGACCTGCTCGACGACGGTCGAGGGTACGTGCATACGAGCCTGTGCGCAGACACCGACGCAGCGGTCGCCGAGTAGCTCCGCAACCGTGTCCGCGAGGCGGCCGCGCCCGGGGGTCGACAGGACGAGCACTCGTCGCAGGCCGAGCCGGTCGATGATCCGCGGTAGTTCACCCAGCGCCCCGGGGCCGAAGCTCACCCCGGTCGGCGCGGGCTGGTGGTCGAACGCGAACGCTTCGCGTACGGCGTCGGGGTCCATACGGGACCTCCTTCTTCGGACCGGGTCGAGGTGCACGGTCACCGTCACAAGGGTCAGGTTCGGGTTCTGGATCGCTCAGGGCCGCGGGCGGCCCGCAGCTCGGACTTGAGGATCTTTCCGGTGGCGTTGCGAGGAAGGGTTTCCACGAACTCCACCGTCTTCGGGACCTTGTACTTGCCGAGCCGTGCCGCGACGAACGCAAGCAGTTCGTCCGTGTCCGGATCGGTGCCGGGCCTCGGGACCACGATGGCTTTTCCCACCTCGCCCCACTTGTCGTCGGGTATGCCGACGACGGCGCACTCGGCCACTTCCGGATGGCCGTACAGGATGTTCTCGATCTCCGCCGGATAGACGTTCTCCCCGCCGGATATGAACATGTCCTTCACCCGATCGACGATGAACGCGTAGCCGTCCTCGTCCATCACGGCCACGTCGCCGGAGCGGAACCAGCCGTCGGCGAAGGACTCGGCGGTCGCGTCGGGCCGGCCCCAGTAGCCGGCTGAGACATTGGGTCCGGTGATGAGAACTTCGCCGCGGTCCCCCGGGCCGACCTCGGTCGAACCGGGTCCGACCACCCGTACGTCGGTGAAGAAGTGGGGAACGCCGGCGGATCCGGCCTTGCTCCGGCTCATCTCCTTGTCGAGGCAGAGGACTCCGGCGGTCGCCTCGGTCATCCCATAGCCCTGGATGAAGGAGAACCCACGGTCGAGATAGGTACGGGTGAGGGTGGTCGGGACCGGGGCGCCGCCGCAGAGAAGGATGCGCACCGAGGACAGATCGGCGTCCGCCCAGCGGGGCGAGGAGGCGATGGCCGCGTACATGGTCGGTACGCCGAACAGGAACGTGACGCCGCGCTGCTCGATCCGGTCGATCACCCGCTCCGGGAGGAACGCGGGCTCCAGGACGACCCTTCCGCCCTTGAGGAGGGTGGGCAGACAGGTCATGTTCAGCGCGGCGACATGGAACATCGGCGCGGTGACGAGGGTGACCTCGTCGGCGGCGATGTCGACGTCGACGAGCACGTTGTAGCAGTTCCAGATCACGTTGCCGTGGGACAGCGTGGCGCCCTTCGGGGCGCCGGTCGTGCCGGAGGTGTACATGATGATGCAGGCTTCCTCGGGCCCGACCCGCTCGTCGACGGGCTGGTCGGAGGCAGCGGCCAGGGCGTCCTCGTAGCCGTCGCCGAGGAGCAGCAGCCGCATCCGGAGTTGGTCGGTGACGGCTTTCGCCGTCACCTCGTGCTCCGGGCCCGAAACGAGGACGGTCGCGCCGCTGTCTTCGAGCATGTACGTGAACTCACGGGCGGAGAGCCGGGTGTTGAGTGGGACGAATACGGCCCCCAGCGCGCTGACGGCGAACAGCGTTTCCAGGAACGCCGGGTGGTTGGGGCCCAGATAGCCGACCCGGTCGCCGCGCGAGACCCCGAGGTCCTCCCGCAGCACATGGGCCAGTCTGGTCACCCGTTCGTACAGCCGGCCGTACGTCAGTTCCGATCCGCCATGCACCACGGCGACCCGCTCCGGGGTCTTGCGGGCTCGGCGGCGCGGCCAAGAGCCGATGCCCTGGTCGTACATCCTCGTTCTGCTCCTTGGATTGCGAGTCGGCCTGTCAGCTGGATGGGTGCGGGCCCCCGGGGCGCTCAGCTCGCCTTGCCGCTCACCACGGCGACGGACGCGGCGTCGTCCTGAATGGCGTCCTGCTGCTGCTCCGGTCGTTTGATAGCCCGGTACACATGAGCGCGCAGCTGGGCGAACTCCGGCAGTTCCTTGGTGGTGACCTGGTCGCGCGGGCGCGGCAGGTCGATGCTCAGCTCCTCCTGCACCGTGGTCGGCCGGGGAGAGAGGATGACGACACGGTCGGCGAGATAGACGGACTCGTCGATGTCGTGGGTGACAAACAGAACGGTGACGCCGTATTCGTGGCGCACGCGCAGCAACAGGTCCTCCAGGTCGGCGCGGGTCTGGGCGTCGACCGAGGCGAAGGGTTCGTCCATGAGCAGGATCTCGGGCTGGTAGGCGAGGCCGCGGGCGATCGCCACGCGCTGCTGCATACCGCCGGAGAGCTGCCACGGGTACTTGTCGATGAACCCGGTCAGGCCGACCGCCTCGACGGCCTGTTCCACGAGCTCGCGGCGTTCCCGCTTACCCAGGCTCTTCTTTCGTAGCAGCGGGAACGCGATGTTCTCACCGACCCGCATCCATGGGTAGAGCGAGCGGCTGTAGTCCTGGAAGACCAGGGCCATCTCCGGCGGCGGCTCGACGACCCGTCGGCCGCTCAGGGTGATCTCGCCCGACGTGGGTTCGAGCAGCCCGCACAGCATCTTGAGCAGCGTTGTCTTGCCACAGCCGGAAGGCCCGACGATACAGACGAACTCGCTGCGCGCGACCTGGAAACTGATGTCACCGACGGCGAGGGTGGCGTCCGTGCCGGAGCCGTAGGTCTTGGAGAGGTGGGTGACCTCGAGCATGGGGAACCTCTGTTTCGGGAGGGGCGGCGCGTTGAGGAGCCGGGCGGCGTGTTCGTGGGCGGAGGCGCGGCGCGTTCGGGGCGGAGGCGCGGCGCGTTCAGCGCGCGCCGGCCCTGGCACCGCGGTGCCAGGCCAGGACACGGTTCTCGACCAGAACGAACAGGGCGTTGAGGACGTAGCCGAGGACGCCCAACAGGACGATGCCCGACCACATCTCGGTGATGGCGAAGGTGCGCTGGGACTGGAGGACGAAGTAGCCGATGCCGTTGGAACTGGCCACCATCTCGCTGACCACCATGAGGATCACGGCCAGGGACAGGCTGGTGCGCATGCCGGCGAAGATCTGCGGTGCGGCGGACGGCAGGACCACCGAGCGGAGTTCGTCGAACCGTCCGATGCGGTAGACGCGGCCGGTGTCGAGGAGGGTGGGTTCGACACCGCTGACGCCGTCGATGGTGTTCAGCAGTACGGGCCACAGGCAGGCGATCGCGATCAGGAAGATCTTGGAGGTGTCCCCGACCCCGAAGACGAGCATGGCCAGCGGGATCAACGCCGTCGAGGGGATGGCCCGGAGGAACTCGACGATCGGCGAGGCCATTCTGCCCAGCACGCGTGAACGTCCGAGGAGCAGCCCGAGCAGCACACCGGCCACGACCGCGAGGGCGTAGCCCGCGAAGAGCCGGGTGAGGCTCGGCAGCACATCACTGCCGAAGCGCTCGAAGAGCCACAGTTCGCGGAAGACGCCGAGCACTTCGCTCAGCGGCGGGTAGTAGTAGGTCTGGCTGGAGGCCGAGACGATCCAGATGGTGGCGATCACGACGAGCGGGACCGTGATCTCCAGGACGGTCCCCAGGGTGCGGCGGCTCATGCCCGTACTCCCCTTCATGCCCGTACTCCCCTTCATTTCTGCCCCTGCCGGTGCGAGGGGTGCCAGTGCAGGGCTCGCCGTTCGACGAGGGCGAACAGGCTGTTGAGCCCCCATCCCAGCAGGCCGGTGGTGGTGATCAGCGCGTACATCAGCTCCACGGCGCCGCCCTGGCGGGCTTCGCTGATGGACCGCCCGAGACCGGTGGAGCCGATGATCAATTCCGCGGTCACAGCGAGGATCAGCGCCGTGGCCGAGGCGATCCGCAGACCGGTCGCGATGTACGGGACGGTGCTCGGCAGCACGACCCGCAGCGCGCGCCGCACCGGGGGGATCCGGTAGGACTTGGCGGTGTCCAGCTGTACGGGGTCCACATCGCGTGCCCCGTACAGCGCCTGGATCATGATCGGCCAGGTGGCGGCGAAGGCCACCAGGAAGACCTTGCCCCCCAGGCCGGTGCCGTAGATCAGGATGGACAGCGGGATCAGTGCGACCGACGGGACGGGCCTGAGAAACTCGATGATCGGGCGCAGGGCGCGGTAGGCCAGCTCGCTGAATCCGATCGCCATCCCCAGCGGTACGGCGATCACGGTGGCGATGGCGAGCCCGACCGCCCACCCTTGGAGGGTGCCGGCCACGGCGTTCCAGTAGGTGACGTCCTGGAACTGCCGGAACAGGGTGGTGAAGATCGAGCTGAGCGGCGGAAAGTGCTCGCGCGAGACGATTCCGGTGCGGACGGTCAGCTCGGCCAGCGCCATGATGCCCAGGACGCCCGACCATGTCTGTGCCCAGGCGGGCACGGACAGGCTGCGGCCGGCGGTCCGGCCTCTCTCAGCCCGGCGTGGGCGGCCGGCCGACCCGGCCGGGCCGCCGCGGATCTCGGAGTGCGTGCTCATGCCATGCCACCGTGTCCCGTCCGGCTGTTCCGGGTGGGTTCGGATTCGGGCAAAGCATCATCGCTTAGCATGGCCGCTCCTCATTGCGCGGTTGTTTCGGACCGGGGCGGGGCCGAAGTGATCGCAACGTACGTAGCGACATGAAACTTGTCAAGCTACCTGACAAGACTCCTGCACAGGACGGCTGCAGCGCGAGATCCAGTCGGCGTTGCGCCTACCTCACGCGCTGGCGTTTTCGCTGATCGTTCGCCTGTCGGTCCCTCAAAGGAGCGGATGTCGACGCGAAGTGGAGGCTCAGCCGAGTAGTAAGGCAACCTGTCAAACTCATTGACATCTATGAGATGGCCGTGCTGCCATCTGTTCGCATCACTGGCAATGAGGCCAGGTTGCCTGAAAGGAAGCACCATGAGGGGTTTGCGAACAATGGCCTGTGCCGCAGTAGTGGCACTCGGCGTCACGGCGTGCGGTTCGGGCGGCTCGGGCACTGCGCAGCCCGCGGCCGAGTCCGGGAAGCCCGCCAAGGTCGTCGTCGGACTGCTCTCCGTCGCGGCCGTGGCGCCCGCCTACCTCGGGGAGGACAAGGGGTTCTTCAGCGATGAGGGCCTCGATGTCGAGTTCCGCCCCGTCCAGGGAGGAGCGGAGGCGGTGCCGATGCTGATGTCGAACGAGATCCAGTTCAGCTTCGGCAACGCCATCTCCATGGCCTACGCCCAACTGCAGGGCATCGACATGCAGTTCGTGACCGAGGGTGCCCAGGGCGGCACCGACCCGAAGGACAACACCACGGGCATCACCGTCGCCAAGAAGAGCAAGATCCGCACCGCGGACGACCTGGCCGGGAAGACCTTCGGGGTCAACCAGCTCAAGGCGCTCGGCGAGATCACCATCAGAACCGCGCTTGAGAAGCGAGGCGTCGACGCCTCCAAGATCAAGTTCGTCGAGCTCGACTTCCCCGAGATGAACGCCGCCCTCGCCAACGGTTCGATCGACGCGGCCTTCTCGACCGAGCCGTTCATGAGTCAGGGACTCGCCGCCGGCAACCGGGTCGTCATGGACTCGATCTCCGAGACCGCCCCACACCTCTCACTGTCGGGTTACTTCAGCTCCAAGCAGTACATCGACAAGAACCCGGATGTCGTCAAGCGGTTCCAGCGGGCCATGAACCGCTCGCTCGACTACGCGTCCAAGCACGAGGACGAGGTGCGCACCGTCATCCCGCAGCACACCAAGGTCCCGGCCAAGGTCGCGCAGAGGATGAGGCTGCCGCACTGGACGTCCGAACTCAATACGGAGTCGATCCGGCTGCTCATCAGCCAGGGACGCAAGTACGAGTTGTTCAAGAAGGACATAGACGTCGACGCCATGCTGGGAAGTGCCAGTTGACATCGAGTAGCGGCGCGGGCGCCACGAGGGCCACGGGGCCGGAGCCTGTATCCGGCACCCGGGTCACCGAGGTCGCCGACGGGGTCTTCGCCTATGTGCAGCACGACGGCGGCTGGTGGGTGAACACCACCGGATTCGTCGCCGGAGGCCGTGAGGTCCTCGCGGTCGACGCCTGTGCCACCGAGCGGCGGACCAGGGCGCTGCTGGACGCCATCGCCCGGACCGCAGCGAGGCCCGTACGCACCCTGGTCAACACGCACTATCACGGTGATCACACGCACGGAAACGTGCTCTTCGACGAGGCCGTCGTCGTGGGCCACGACCGATGCCGCGCCGGGGTGCTGGCCGATCCGGTGCTGGAGCACACGCCAGCCGTCTTCGAGCCCATGCCGCAGTGGGGGTCGGTACGGAAGGCGCCGCCCACGGTCACTTTCGCCGACCGGCTCACCGTGTGGGTCGACGGTCTGGAGGTCGAGCTCCGGTACGTCGGAGGGCCGGCGCACACGGACAGCGACATCGTGGTCTGGATCCCGGAGCGCGATGTGCTGTTCACCGGTGACCTCGTGTTCAACGGCGGCACTCCCCTGCTGATGAGCGGCTCGGTCACCGGATACCTCCAGGCCCTGGAGACCGTCCGCTCGATAGGAGCGGGGACCCTGGTCCCAGGGCACGGCGAGCCCTGCGGCGACGAGGTGTTCGCGCCGCTGGAGCGGTACGCGCGTTTCGTACTGGACTCTGCCGTACAGGGCCGGTCCGCGGGGCTCGGCCCGCTGGAGACGGCACGCGAGCTCGACCTCGGTGAGTTCGCGGAACTCATCGACCCCGAACGTATCGTTCTCAACCTGCACCGCGCGTACGCCGATCTCGACGGCCGCGGCGCACTCGACTTCGACTATCCCGCCGCCTTCGCCGACACCGTGGCGTACAACGGCGGCCGTCCACTGCGGTGTGCCGTATGACGGCCGGGCGCTGTACACCTGCCCGAAGCCGTACGGGGGCCTGTTGGCGGACGACGTCCGAGCGCCGGTATCACCAGGAACCCGCCCCGGGCGCCGACCGCCGACGCCCGATCCGAGGAGTCGCCGCATGCGTTTTGTCACCGTAACGGAACCCGAGGGTCACCGGGCCGGGCTCCTCGCCGGCGACCAGGTACACCTGTTCCCCGTGGGCACGGCACTGCTGGATCTGCTCGGGGATGCCGACGCGCTGCGGGCGGCGGGCGAGCGGGTGCTCGCCCGACCGGCGGCCGTGGTCCCGCTGGAGAACGTACGGCTGGCCGCTCCGCTGCCGCAGCCGCCCACAGTCCGTGACTTCATGGTCTTCGAGCGGCATGTGGAAGGCGTCTCGATGCTGATGGGCGACGGGGGCAAGCCCGTCGACGAGTGGTACGAGATACCGGCTTTCTACTTCACCAATCCGTATGCCGTGACCGGACCGTATGACGATGTGCCCGTCCCGCCGGGCTGCCGGGTGCTCGACTTCGAACTGGAGGTCGCCGCGGTCATCGGCAAGGCCGGGCGTGATCTCTCCGTCGAGGAGGCGGAGAAGCACATCGCGGGCTACATGGTCATGAACGACTGGTCGGCACGCGATCTGCAGGCCGCCGAGATGCGGGTGCACCTCGGGCCGGCCAAGGCCAAGGACACCGCGACCACCATGGGGCCCGTACTGGTCACGGCCGATGAGCTGGCGTCCTGCCGGAGCGGCGACTCCTTCGACCTGGAGATGACGGTCTCGGTGAACGACGCGGTCGTCGGCACCGACCGGCTGACGAGCATGGCGTGGAGTTTTGCCGAGATGGTCGCCTACGCCTCACGTGGAACCTGGGTCCGCCCAGGGGACGTACTGGGCTCGGGCACCTGCGGCAGCGGATGCCTGGCCGAACTGTGGGGCCGCAAGGGCCGGGACGCCATTCCACCTGTCCAGGTGGGCGATGTGGTCACGATGACCGTGGAGCGGCTCGGCACGATCCGCAACACCGTTGTGCCAGGCGTCGCGCCACGCCCGATCCCGGCTCGCGTACGGCAGACCGTGTCCGACTGAGGCGCATCGGGACGGACTCCGACAGTTAATCAGGTTGCCTTACATATTTTAGTCAGGTAGCCTGATAACTAAGAGGGCGACGGTGAGCCGGATCTCGGCTACATCTCGGCGAAGCCGGCGCCAAGCATTCGTACGCAGCTCTTGAGGTCCGCCAGCAGTTGCTCGCGTTCACGCGGTGTCAGTTCACGCAGCATCTGGCTCTCCACGACCTCGACCGCCTCCTCGCAGGCGGACAGGGCCGTGAAGCCGGCGGAGGTCAGCTCTATGCGGATCAGTCGGCCGTGCGAACTGTCGGCCTCCCGGCTGATGAAGCCCTTGCTGTCGAGCGCTTTGATGACCTCGCTCATGGACTGTGGGGTCATGAAAGTCCGGCGCGCCAGCTGGGCGTTGGACTGCCCGGCACGCGCGCCGAGCTCGGCCAGCGTCGCGTACTGGGGCGTGGTGAGCCCGAAGGGGCGTACGGCCTCGTCCAGTTGGCGCCGCATGGCGCGCTCCAGGCGCGCGATCACATAGGTGACGCGGGGCTCCGTTCGCGGGGCCTGCCGGGGAGTACTGATCGCATCGCGGTCCGTCATGCCAAGCAATATATCAAGTTCTTGTCAGGTAGTTGATGAGGATGCAGACAAACGGAGGAATGATGACCGAGAAAAGCTGGGAGACCGTGCGTGTCGAGTTCGAGGACGGCATCGCGTGGGTGGTGCTCAACCGGCCGGACAAGCGCAACGCGATGAGCCCGAAGCTCAACGCCGAAATGATCGAGGTTCTGGAAGCGCTGGAGGCCGACGACCGCTGCGGTGTGGTCGTGCTGACCGGCAGTGGTGAGTCGTTCTCGGCCGGCATGGACCTGCAGGAGTACTTCCGCGAGGTCGACGGCGGGCCCGAGCACATCCAGCTGAAGGTCCGGCGAGACTGCTCGCTGTGGCAGTGGCGGATGCTGCGGGTCTACTCCAAGCCGACCATCGCGATGGTCAACGGCTGGTGCTTCGGCGGTGCCTTCACTCCGCTCGTCGCCTGCGACCTCGCGATCGCCGCCGACGAGGCGACATTCGGTCTCTCCGAGGTCAACTGGGGCATCCCGCCCGGCAATCTGGTGACCAAGGCACTGTCGGAGGTCGTCGGATACCGCAACGCACTCATGTACATCATGACCGGGCGCACCTTCAAGGGCACCGAGGCGGCCGCGATGGGCCTGGTCAACTCCAGTGTCCCGCTGGAACAGCTGCGTGCTGCCACCGTCGAGCTGGCCAAGGACCTGCTGGGCAAGAACCCGGTCGTGCTCCGGGCCGCGAAGCTGGGCTTCAAGCACAGCCGCGACATGAGCTGGGGCCAGGCCGAGGACTATCTCTACGCCAAGCTGGAGCAGTCCCAGTTCCTCGACCCCGAGCGCGGACGCGAGCAGGGACTGACCCAGTTCCTCGACGAGAAGCGCATCCGGCCGGGCCTCCAGGCGTACGAGCGCCCCGTTCCGACGGCCGGCTGAGCCGACCCGGGAACTGGAACAGGGACCGGAAAGGGGAGCCGCGATGACCCGAGACATCACGCCGGGCGCGTGCCCGGCGGCAGACAGCACCGCACCCGAAGAGATCACGTCGGCCGTCGTGGCGAGCTTCGCCGGCTGTCCTCGACCACGGCTGCGACTGATCATGCAGATGCTCGCGCACCACCTGCACGCCTTCGCTCAAGAGGTCGAGCTCACGCAGGAGGAGTGGTACGCGGGTATCCGTTTCCTGACCGACGCCGGCCACCTCACCACCGAGGAACGGCAGGAGTTCATCCTCCTGTCGGACACGCTCGGACTGTCCATGTTCATCGACGCGATCAACCACGAACAGGGCGGGGAGACCACGGAGTCCACCGTGCTCGGGCCCTTCTGGGCGGAGGGCTCCCCGCTGCGCGACTACGGTGCCGCGATCGCCGAGCGCCAGGCAGGGGTACCCGCCTGGGTCCACGGAAGAGTCCTGGACACCACGGGCGCCCCGCTCGCCGGGGCCGAACTCGACGTCTGGCAGAACGGGGACGACCGGCTCTACGCGGTCCAGGACCCGGGCGCCCCCGAGCACCACCTGCGGGGCCGCTTCCGCACCCGCGCGGACGGCAGCTACGCGTTCCTCGCCGTACGGCCCACCGCGTACCCCATCCCGGACGACGGGCCGGTCGGCCGGATGCTGGCCGCCACCGGGCGCCACCCCTGGCGGCCCGCACACATCCACATCAAGGTGGACGCCCCCGGCTACGAGCCGCTGACCACGCACATCTTCGACGCGGACAGCGAATACCTCGACTCGGACACCGTGTTCGCGGTCAAGCCATCACTGATCCGCACCTTCGTTCCGCGCAAGCCCGACGCCCCGGAGCGGCCCGCCGGAGTCGACGGCGAGTGGTTCTCGGTCGAGAACGACCTCGTCCTGACCCGTCGCGGCCTGCGCACCCGACCATCACCACCTGCCACAGAGGAGTAGTAGCGACGATGGAAACCGGCAACGCACCCGAAGGGCAAGACACCGCACTTAGCACTGGCGTACGCACCACTGACGCGCCGGAGCAGGGGGGCGGCACCCAGCGGCTGCTGATCGGCGGCGAGTGGCGCGAGGCCGAGGGCGGCCGTACGACGTGCACCCTCAGCCCGATCACCGAGAAGCCGCTCGGCCCCGTCGCCGCGGCGTCCCGCGCCGACACCACCGCGGCGATCGAGGCCGCGCAGGCGGCGTTCGAGACCTGGTCGGGGACCGCACCCGCCGAGCGGCGCACGATCCTGTTGCGCGCCGCCGATCTGCTGGAAGAACGTGCCCCCTTCATCGCCGAGACGATGACGGACGAGACCGGCGCGTCGGCGGCCTGGGGGCACTTCAACGTCCGCCTCTCCGCCGGGATCCTGCGCGAGGCCGCCGCGCAGGCCTACGGCCTGGTCGGCGAGGTCCTGCCGTCCGACATCCCCGGGCTGTTGGCCATGGGCGTACGGCAGCCGGTGGGCGTGGTGGTCGGCATCGCACCCTGGAACGCCCCGGTCATACTCGGCACCCGGGCTGCCGTCTGGGCGCTGGCCTACGGCAACACCGTGGTGCTCAAGGCGTCGGAGGAGTCCCCCCGTACCCATGGCGCGATCGCCGCCGTGCTGCGGGACTCCGGTGTCCCCGACGGCGCGCTGAACCTCCTCACCAACGCTCCGGAGGACGCCCCCGAGGTGGTGGAGGAACTGATCGTCCATCCGGCGGTCCGCGTCATCAACTTCACCGGCTCCACCCGGGTCGGTCGGATCATCGCGGAGAAGGCGGCCACGCACTTCAAGCGGACTCTGCTGGAACTCGGCGGCAAGGCGCCCCTGGTCGTCCTCGACGACGCCGACCTCGACGACGCGGCCGCCGCCGCGTCCTTCGGCGCCTTCATGTACCAGGGCCAGATCTGCATGTCCACGGAACGGATCGTCGTCGACCGGTCCGTCGCCGAGGCGTTCACCGAACGGCTGGCGGCCCGCGCGCGGGCCCTCACCACCGGCGATCCGAGGGACCCCGGGACCCAGGTGGGCCCCATGATCAACAGGGCGGCCTTCGAGCATCTGCGGGCGCTGCTCGACGACGCCCAGGAGCGCGGTGCGCGGATCGCGGCCGGCGGCGGCTTCGACGGCCTGGTCCACGAGCCCACCGTGGTCACCGGGGTCACGCCCGAGATGCGGCTCTACCACGAGGAGTCCTTCGGCCCCGCGGTCAGTGTCGTGGTCGCCGACGGCCTCGACGACGCCGTCCGTATCGCCAACGACACCCCGTACGGACTGTCGAGCGCCGTGTTCGGCCGGGACGAATCACGTGCCATGTCAGTGGCGAAGCGGCTGCGCACCGGCATCGCCCACGTCAACGGCGCCACCGTGCACGACGAGCTGATGATGCCGTTCGGCGGGGTGGGCCACAGCGGCTGGGGCCGCTTCGGCGCGCGGGCGGCACTGAACGAGTTCACCGATCTGCGGTGGATCACCGTCTCACAGCAGCCGCGCCACTACCCGATCTAGGAGCCGAAAGAGATGACCGACCAGCTGACGGACCGAACGACGGATCAGGTGACGGAACGTCTGGGGATCCGCGAACTGATCGAGAACTGGGTGCTGTGGCGCGACGCGGGCGACTGGGACCGCTTCCGCGAGGTGTGGCATCCCGACGGCCGGATGATGGCCACCTGGTTCCAGGGCTCGGGCGACGAGTTCATCCGCGTCAGCCGCGCCGGTTTCGAGCGCGGCGTCCGTATCCTGCACTTTCTCGGCGGTACGACGATCGAGGTACGCGGCTCGCGGGCGACGGCGCAGACCAAGATGACCATTTCGCAGCGCGGTCCGGTCGAGGGCGTCGAGTGCGATGTGGTGTGCACCGGCCGCTTCTACGACTTCCTCGAGAAGCACGAGGGACGCTGGAAGATCGTGCTGCGCCAGCCCATCTACGAGAAGGATCGGCTGGACCCCGTGGGCACGGGCCCCGGTCCGGCGCTCGACCCCGAGCTGCTGGCCCGGTTTCCCGAGGGCTACCGGCACCTCGCCTACCTCCAGAGCAGGATCGGCTACGAGGTCAAACCGGACATGCCGGGACTGACCGGTCCGGAGGTCGAGAAGCTCTACGCCCAGGGGGCCGCCTGGCTCGACGAGAGGGCTTTCCCGGGCGCCCCGACCTCGTAACAACGGGGACGCCAGGCCGCGTACGGCATTCGGCGCTCCGTATCCGGCGTGCACACCTGCACCTGCACCCCTGCACCTGCACCTGCACCTGTCGAAGAAAGGCATGAACGACGTGGACAAGGCCATGGCCTCGGCCGCCGAGGCGGTTGCCGACATCTCGGAAGGCGCCTCACTGGCCGTAGGTGGCTTCGGTCTCTGCGGCATCCCCACCGTGCTCATCGATGCCCTGCACACACAGGGCGCCGGCGGCCTGAGTGTGGTCTCCAACAACTGCGGCGTGGACGACCATGGCCTCGGCGTCCTGCTCGCGGCCGGCCGGATCACCCGGGTGACCGGCTCGTATGTCGGGGAGAACAAGGAGTTCGCCCGCCAGTACCTCGGCGGCGAACTGGAGGTGGAACTGACCCCGCAGGGCACCCTGGCCGAGCGGCTGCGCGCGGGCGGTGCCGGCATCCCCGCCTTCTACACCCCGGCCGGGGTCGGCACCCAGGTCGCCGAGGGCGGGCTGCCCTGGCGCAACGGTCGCGACGGCGGCGTTCTCGTGGCGTCGCCGCCCAAGGAGACACGGCACTTCGGTGACCGGGCGTACGTCCTGGAGGAGGCCATCACCACCGACTTCGCCCTGGTACGGGCGGCGCGGGGCGACCGGCACGGCAACCTCGTCTTCCACCGCAGCGCCGCCAACTTCAACCCCCTGGCCGCCATGGCCGGGCGGATCACCATCGCCGAGGTCGAGGAACTCGTCGAACCCGGCGTCATCGACCCCGACGCCGTACATCTCCCCGGCATCTACGTCGACCGCGTCGTCGGTCCCGTCCCGGCCGACGGCAAGGGCGTCGAGAAGCGCACCGTGCGCGAGCGTGAGGAGCGGCACTGATGGCCTGGACCCGTGAGCAGATGGCGGCCCGCGCCGCCGAAGAGCTGCCCGACGGCGGCTACGTCAACCTGGGCATCGGACTCCCGACGCTGATACCGAACTTCCTCCCGCCCGGTGTGCACGTGGTGCTGCACTCGGAGAACGGCATCCTCGGCACCGGCCCCTATCCGTACGACGACGACGTCGATCCCGACCTGATCAACGCCGGCAAGGAGACCGTCACCGTACTTCCGGGCGCCGCCTTCTTCGACTCGGCCCTCTCCTTCGGGATGATCCGCGGCGGCCGGATCGATGTCGCCGTGCTCGGCGGCATGCAGGTGTCCGCCACCGGCGACCTCGCCAACTGGACCGTCCCCGGGAAGATGATCAAAGGCATGGGCGGTGCCATGGATCTCGTACACGGCGCCCGCAAGGTCATCGTCCTCATGGAGCACACCGCCAAGGACGGCTCCCCGAAGATCCTCAAGGAATGCTCCCTCCCCCTCACCGGCCGTACCTGCGTCCACCGGATCATCACCGACCTGGCCGTTCTCGACATCACCCCCGAGGGCCTCTCCCTGGCGGAACTCGCCCCCGGAACGGCCCTCTCGGACGTGCGTGAGCGCACCGCCCCGGAGCTGCTGCTGCCCGAGCGATGATGGCCGGCCCGGCGCCGGCGGGAACGTACGTGGGATCACCGGCCCGAGAACGTCGGCGCAGACAGCCGTCGCCCTCGGGCGGGTATGTGTACGGGCCCATGATCCGTGTCCTTTCCCTCGAAGTCCGGATCCTTCGAACGAGTCCAGGAGCTGGTGCGGCGCCGGCGTAGGCGTAGGCCCTCGGCCGACAGAATCCTGCGGACCGGCTGCGGCCAATCGCCATCCCCAGCCGTCCGGCCTCGGCAGCCAGTGCCTCAAGGGTCCGTTCGGCGGACCAGACTTGTCCGCGGCCTCCAGTCTGCGCAACTGCTCAAAGCAGCGCTGTAGGCGCGGGCCTCTCCCCTGCGTCACGGAACTCGGAGCGCGCAGGGCGGCCACTTCGGGCACCCGTCCCCCGCAAGTACGTCCAACCCTGCGTGGCGCGGCGGTAGCGTGACGAGCCGGGACGACCGAGATGGCCCGCCCTCAGGTTCGCCTTCAGCGTGGCGTACGCGTCGCAGGGCACCTCTCGACAGGACGCTCAAGGGCTACCGGCGGGCGGGAGATCCAGCGGCGCCTGTTGGGACAGCGGGCGGGCAAGCACGCTTCCAATCAACCACCGCACAAGGGACGTCTGGCGAAGTGGCAAGCACCGCACAAGGCTACGAGCGCGGCAGGAACGGGGGGCGTGCGGTTCGGCGCTGTCGTGTTCCTCCGTCGTCGGCGGCCGAGTCTGAAGGCTGCGGGCTGAAGTGGCGGGCGGCGGCCAGGAGAAGAACCGCCATCACGGCCGGTGCCGCGTAGGCGAGACGGAACTGGCCGGTGGAGCCGAGGAGTCCGCTCACTGCGCCACCGGTGATGATGCCGACGTAGTTGAAGAGGTTCAGGCGCGCAAGGACCGACTCCGAGGCAGCGGGACGCAGCCGTGCGGCGTAGGCCAGACACAGCGGAGCCAGGACGGACACCCCCAGACCCGCAGCCCCGGCCGCGAGAACGGCGAAGGGCCAGCTCGGCGCGGCGGCCATGGCGGCCAGGGCGCCCGCGACCAGCAGGGCCGCGGTGCGGACGACGGCGACCGCTCCGAACCGTTGCACGATGCGGTCGGTGGCGGCGCGGCCGACGACTGTGCCGGCCTGGTATGCCGCGTACGCCAGCGGCGCGACCGTGAGGGACGCGGCGAGGGTCTGGCGCAGGTAGACCGCCGACCAGGCCGAGACGGTGGAGTCGACGACGTAGACGACAAGGAGGACCAGGCCGAAGGGGATGAGCCGGATCCACAGGCGACGCCCCAGCGGCGGTTGCGCGGAGGGGTCCGACGGCCCCGCGGCGGAGGAGGGGAGGGCATGCGTGCGTATACAGACGGCGAGGAGCAGCACGATGCCCGCCTGAACGCTCAGGCCGGCGGCCACGGGCCATCCCAGGCGGGCTGCCCCGGCAGTGAGCAGGGCCGCGACCACGCCGCCCACGCTCCATGCCGTGTAGAAGGAGCCGAAGATGCTGCGGCCGTAGGCGCGTTCGATCGCCGCGGCCCGGGTGTTGACCCCGACATCGAGGGCGCCGACCGCGAGCCCGAAGAGGATGTACGCGCAGATGGCGGTCGCCTCGTCGGGGGCCCACCCGATCAGCACCAGCGCGGCGGCGGCCGTCAGCACGGCCCCGCGCATCGTGGCTACGGGACCGGCGCGGCGGATCACGGCCAGACCCAGGAAGCTGCCGGCCCCTGCCATCAGCGCCACCGCGACCATCAGGAGGGTCGTCAGGAGCGGAGACAGTTTCAGGTGTTCGGTGACAGCGGGGACGGTCGTGTACACGGCGGCCACGGAGACACCTTGTGCGGCGAAGGCGAGGGTCGCGCCCTTTCGGGCGCCAATCCTGGAGACCGGTTGCCCGGCCCCCGCCCGGGCTGGAGCATTGAAGGACATGACGCTGTCGCGCCCTCATTTCCTGTGTGCGCTGGAGTGACCAGTCGAGGACCAGCAGGTCGAATGCCATGCGGGTTACGGAAACCGTATGCAGGCGCGGACGGCGGGCTCAGGACGCCAGGGGCCGTACAGGGGACTTCGGGGGCCAGGGCGGGCGACCGGTGATGCCCGTTGCCTACGGTGGTCGTTCGAGGAGAAGGTGAGTGCGATGTCCCTTGCCCCCGGCCCGGCAGACCCTCCCGGGACCAGCCGCAGCACTTCGGCGACGATCCAGCCGAACATCCTGCGTTATCTAGTCGTGGTCGCCGACGAGCGTGGCGTCGATCTGCGGCCCCTGCTGAAGCAGATGGGACTCGACGAGACGGTCATGCGCTCCGCCGCGCTGCGGGTGTCGTACCGGCAGGGCAGCGCGGTGATCCGCCGTGCGCTGGAGCTCACCAGGGACGAGCGCCTGGGTCTGAACGTCGGCGCGGCGCAGCACCTGACCGCGTGGGGCCTGCTCGGCTTCGCCCTGATGGCCGATGACACGCTGCGGCACGCCATCGAGACCGGGGTGAAGTACCAGAACCTGTCCGGGGCGATGGTGGTGTGGTCGGCCGGTGTGGGTGAGGAGGACGACGCCTTCGTGCTGCGCGCCGATCTTCCCGATCCCGCCATGGACCCGGCCGTGGCTTCCTTTTTGAGCGAGGAGGCGTTCGCCTCGGTGGTCACCCTGTCCCGGCTGGCCGTCGGTCCGGCCTTCGCGCCGAGGGCGGTGGAGTTCTCTTTTCCGCCACCGCGCCAACTCGACCTGTACGACGCCCTGTTCCGCTGCACGGTTCGCTTCGGCGCCCCCGCCAACCGCATGGTCATCGACTCCGCGTGGGCCCGTACCCGGATGCCCGGCCGGGATCCGGTGAGCTACGCGTCGACACTGGAGATGCTCGATACGCAGATGGCCGGCCGCCGTGACCAACAGGACCTGCTGGAGGTGCTGGAGATCTCCGTCGCGCAGGGCCTCCCGGTGGTGCCTTCGTTCGGTGAGCAGGCGCGGCGGCATGCGACGAGCGAGCGGACGCTGCGCCGTCGGCTGGCCGACTGCGGCACGACGTACGAGGCACTCGTCGAGGGGGTGCGCCGGGAACGCGTCGAACAGCTGTTGCTCCGCCCGGAACTGACACTGCGCGACATCGCCCGCCGGGCGGGGTTCTCCGACGAACGGGCGCTGCGCCGTGCGGTACGCCGCTGGCACGGCACCTCCCCGGTCCAGCTGCGCGAGCGGATGCTCCGGGGGGCGGGGTACACGGAATGACGCGTCGGCTGCCGCGCCTGCCGGCTGCCGGCCCGGGTCAGCGGGTGCGGATCCAGATCGTCTTCTCCCGGGTCCACTGGTCGAAGGCGTTGGTGGACTTCTCCACTCCACCGAATCCGGACTGCTTCCAGCCGCCGAAAGGTGTGGTGATGTCACCCTCGCTGTAGGCGTTGACGGAGACGACGCCGGCCTCGATGCCGCGGGCCAGTCGCAGCGCGGTGTCCAGGTCGCGGGTCCAGACCGAGGCGGCGAGACCGTACTCGGTGGCGTTGGCCCTGCGTACCGCCTCGTCCTCGGAGGTGAAGGTCTGGACGGTGACGACAGGACCGAACAACTCCTTGGTGAGGACGTCACTGCCGTCGGGGGCTCGGGTGATCACGGTGGGCGGGTAGTAGGCGCCGCGGGGAGGCAGCCCGTTGGGCAGTCCCCCGGTGTGGATCTGGGCTCCGCCGCCCCGGGCGGCCTCCACGGCTCCCGCGACCCGATCGAAGGCGGTGTGGTTGATGAGCGGCCCCATCTGTGTGCTCGGGTCGGCCGGATCGCCGATGACGAGCTTTCTCGCCGCGGCCGTGAACCGCTCCAGGACCTCCTCGGCGATACTGCGGTGAACCAGAACCCGGGAGCCGGCCGTGCAGTTCTGCCCCATGGTCAGGAACGCGGCCTCGATCATGTTGTCGATGAGCTCGTCGCCGTAGGAGAGCGCGTCGGCCATCAGGACCTGGGGGCTTTTGCCGCCCATCTCCAGCGAGACGCGCTTGAAGTTGCTGTCGGCGGCGTGCTTGAGGATGCGGCGGCCGGTCGTGGTGGACCCGGTGAAGGAGAGCGCCCCTACGAGGGGGTCGAGGGCGAGGGCCGCGCCGGCTTGCCGGCCGTACCCGGGCAGGATCGTGAGCACGCCGTCGGGCAGGCCGGCCTCGGCTGCGAGGGCGGCCAGGTGCAGTGCCGAGCGTGGGGTCGCCTCGGCGGGCTTGACCAGCAGACAGTTGCCTGCGGCCAGGGCCGGTCCGACCTTCCATGCGGTCATGGCCAGCGGGTAGTTCCACGGCAGGATCGCCGCGACGACCCCGACCGGTTCGCGGCTCATGAGACCGAGACCGCCGGAGCCGCTCTGCGCGAGACGGCCGAAGACCTTGTCGGCGGCCTCGGCGAACCAGCGGATCGACTCGATCGCGCCCGGTACGTCGCCCGTACGGCACTCCGTGATCGGTTTGCCCGCGTCCTCGCTGTCCAGCCGGGCGAGGATCTCGGCGTCGCGTTCCATGAGGTCGGCCAGGCGCAGCAGCACCGCGCCGCGCTCCCGGACCGGCAGCCGCGACCACACCCCGGCGTCGTGGACCTGCCGGGCCTGCTCGGCGGCTTTGGCGACATCGTCGGCGCTTGCGGCGGGCAGGGTGGTGATCGGCTCACCGGTGGCGGGGTTGACGACCAGCAGCGTCCCGGTCAGCGTCTCGTTCGGGGTCATGCTTCCTCCACCAGCTCCCAGCGCCCGTCGGTCCGGCTGGCCAGTCCGCGTCGGCCCAGTTCCTCCAGATAGCGGGCCATGCCGCGGTCACCGCGCTTGCGGAACAGCGGGAAGACCCGGGGCAGCAGGTTCGGCATGAGCATCGCGAACCGCACCAGACGGGACTCACCGGGCCGGGGGTAGGCCTCAAGTCGGGGCTTGTCCAGCAGGCTCACCACGGCCGCGACGACGTCGGCGGGCTGCTGGGGCCGGTCCTGGAACTGCATGGAGTTGCCGCCGTCCACGGCTTCCTGACGCAGCATCCGGGTGTCGGTCGCCGACGGCAGTACCGAGCCGGCCAGAATGCCCTTGCTCCTCAGGTCGAGCCCGATGGCGAGCATCGCGCCACGCAGCCCGAACTTGGAAGCGGTGTAGATCGGGGTCTCGCCCAGCGGGAAGATCCCGCCGAGGGAAACCGTGGTGACCACCCGGGCGTCCCCGGAAGCCAAGAGAAGAGGAATGGCGATCCGGGTCGCGACCAGCGGTGAGGTCAGGTTGAGGGTGATCTCCCGCTCGATGCTCTCGACGCTGCGGACGTCGAAGCGTTCCGCGCTGGTCATGCCCACGTTGTTGACGAGTACGTCGAGGCGACCGTGCTCATCGGCGACCAGCTCGAACAGCCGCTCCACCTGGGCGCGGTCCATCAGGTCGCATCCGATGCCCGTGTGCCCGGCGCCGGGAAGGTCCGCGGCCACCTTCATGGCGCGGACCGCGTCGATGTCGACGACGACGCAGCGGGCGCCGCCGGAGGCGAAGCGGCGGCACAGCGCACTGCCGATGCCGCCCGCGCCGCCGGTCACCAGCATGACCTTGTCGGTGAAGTCGAACCCTCTCATGCCGCCGCCTCCGCGCGTCGAAGGGACCGCACGGGCGGAGGCTGGCCCTCGGTGCGCCAGCCCATCTGCCCCGCGACCTTGCTCAGGTACTTCACGAAGGCCCCGCCGTCGACGTAGCCGGTGTGGCGGGGCGAGTCGACGAACTTCAGCCCGCCGGACAGATCCGGCCGGTCGGCGCGGATCATACGGGCGAACCGCTCCGCGTTCGGCAGCCGGTGCCGCGCGTCATGGATGTACCCGGCGATCAGCTGCGCCTGGAAGTCGAAGAGCTGGTACGCACCGGAGTTGGTCTCGATGAAGCCGATGCCGAACAGGCCCTCGTGCTCGCGCGAGAACGACGACAGATACAGGTCCGGGTGCTGTTCGTCGCCGAAGTACCGCTGCGCGACCGGCACTTTGTGGACGTACCCGGTGGCCAGCAGGACGAGATCGAAGTCGTCGCTCGTGCCGTCGGTGAAGTACACGGTCCGGCCCTCGGTGCGGGCGATCCCGGGCCTGGCGGTGATGTCGCCGTGCTGAAGGTGGTGGATCAGCATCGAGTTGATGGCCGGATGGGTCTCGAACAGCTTGTGGTCCGGCTTCGGCAGCCCCAGCCGCGTCGGGTCGCCGTTGAGGACCCGCAGGAGAGCGCCGAAGACCCGCTGCGCCAGCCACATCGGCAGGTGCGGCCCCCTGTTGGCGATGGTGTCCACCGGCCGGCCGAACAGGTGCTTGGGGACGAACCAGTACCCGCGTCGCATGCTGATCACAGCGTGGTCCGCGGTCCGGGCCGCGTCGCACGCGATGTCGCAGCCGGAGTTCCCCGCGCCCACGACCAGGACCCGCTTGCCCCGCAGCTCCTCCGCGCTGCGATAGCCGACGGTGTGCCGGACCTCCCCGCTGAACTCCCCCGGCAGTTCGGGGAGGTTGGGGTGCCACTGCGAGCCCGTGCACACGACGACCTGCCCGTGCACACTTTCCCGCCCGTCGGCCCGGGTGACCGTCCAGGTGCCGTCCGCGTTGTTCTCGACGTTTTCGACGTCGACGCCGAACTCTATGCGGTCCGTCAGCCCGTAGGCGTCGGCGAAGGACCGCAGGTACGACAGGATCTGCCGGTGGGGCGGGTAGTCCGCGAAGTGGTCGGGCATCGGGAAACCGCCGAAGCCCGACAGGGTCCTGCTGGAAATGAAGTGGGCCGACTCGTACATCGGGCTGCCGGGACTGTCGATGTCCCAGATACCGCCGGGCCCGGTGTGCCGCTCCAGGTGCGTATACGGCAGATTCCGCTCCGCCAGTGCCCTGGCGACCGCCAGGCCGGCAGGGCCCGCCCCGATCACGCACGTATCAAACTGGCTTTCCTTCATGGGCCTGCCTCCTCGTTCATCCCGCATCACGGGTGTTGGAGGAAACGTATGCGCCCGCCGTGCGGCGGGAACTGACCTGCGCGGCCATGGACCGGACCTCAGCGGCCGCGCGACCATGGCACCCGTCCGCGCGGCAGCCTGACTTGCTCGGCCGACCGCTGATGACCGTCCAGAGTGATCGGTGAACATCGCGGGATGTGCGTCAGCCGCTCGCACTGGGCCGGCTGTCGCGCTCGCGCGCACGCTCATCCGGCAGGGGCTGTTCTGCCCAGATCGTCTTTTTAAAGGGAGCTCTGACGACTGCCCCAGCGTTCGGCGACCTGGGCGACGAGCAGCAGGCCGCGTTCGCCCTCGTCGAAGACGCGGGCCCGCCGCAGGTGCGGGGCGGTGCTGCTGCCGTCGGAGACCTCGCAGATGAGCGCGTCGGCGCGGATGAGCCGCAGCTGGACGGGGGCGATGCCGTAGCGGATGGCGTTGGTGACCAGCTCGCTGACGACCAGCTCGGTGGCGAACTCCAGCTCGGACAGCCCCCAGTCAGCCAGCTGTTCGTCCGTCATCCGGCGCGCCCCGGCGACGGCCGCGGGATCCATGGGCAGCTGCCAGAGCTGCGTACCTGGTCGGCGCCGAGCGTGGAGGTGCGGGCCAGGAGCAGGACGATGCCGTCGGCAGGGGGCACGTGCGGTAACCGTACTGGTGGATGAGTCGCTCGACGCGGGCCGGCGTCTCGTCCGACACTCCGGACCGGCCGTTGAGCACCTTCGACCCCAAGTGCGGCTACTGGGTCGACATGTGGGTGATCTGCGACAGCGCCAACTGCCATCTGTTCTCCTCCGACGACAACGGGCACCTGTACCGGTCGCAGACGACCGTCGGCCAGTTCCCGAACGGCTTCACCAACACCGTCATCGCGGCCCAGGACTCCAAGTACGCCCTCTTCGAAGCGAGCAACGTGTACAAGGTGCAGGGCGCCGACCAGTATCTGCTCCTGGTCGAGGCCATCGGATCGGACGGCCGACGCTACTTCCGCTCCTGGACCGCCGGCAGCCTCGCCGGATCCTGGACACCACTGGCCGCGTCCGAGAGCAACCCGTTCGCCAGGGCGAACAACGTCACCTTCCCGTCCGGAGCCTGGACCAGGGACATCAGCCACGGTGAGATGATCCGTGCCGGCTACGACCAGACACTCACCATCCCCGCCTGCCGACTCCAATACCTCTACCAGGGCATGAACCCCAACGCGGGCGACGACTACAACACCCTCCCGTGGCGGCTCGGCCTCCTCACCCAGACCAACTCGACCTGCTGATTTCGGCGCAGGCCCCCGGCTCACCTTGAGTTCCAGTGGTCGTCCCAACACCCCAGGGTCCACGGGCACTTCAGGCCGATCTCCGGCGCAGGTCGCTAGCTGTTGCGGGTCAGGACGTTGGTGACGGCGCATAGTGGTGGGCAAGATTGGTGGCGAGGTCGCGAAGGTGAGCCCTGGCTTCGGTGGGGCCGTGCACAGTGATGGCGCTCCCGAACGGCAGTAGTGCTCGCACGTCCTCCAGATGCAGGAAGCGGATGGTTACCTTGCGGCCGGTGGCGGATTCTTCATGGTCGTCCCAGACGAGTCGTAGGCCAAAGATCCGTTGCGCTCGCTCGATCTGGGTCTGGTCGATGGTGGCGCTGACCTCTATCGCGTGGTTGTGCTCCCACTGATCAATGAGCGCTCCAGCGACGGTGGCCAGGGTCTGGCTCTCGCGGATCCGTCGTGGCTGGTCGACTTCTTTCCACGTCGTGATCCGTTCGAGTCGGTACATCCGTGACACTCGGGCACAGTCGGCGACGAGGTACCAGATGCCGGCCTTGGCGAACAGCCCGTAGGGATCCACTACCAGGTCGCGTGGGCATGACTCGCGTGGGCTGTCGTACTCGATCCGTAGCCGGCGACCTCGCCGCACTGCGCCGATCAGCGAAGCCGGAGTCGTGCCGGAAGCTCGTGCCTGACGCCAGGGACGGCTGTCCACGTGCACTACGTCGGTGAGCGGCAGGAGCTCATGAACTCGACGTGGCTGTGTAGCGGCGATCTTGGAGAGCGCGCGCTGGCTTTCGACCGATGCGTTGAGCTCCGCACGTTGCTTCTCATCCAGCCCGGTGAGCGACAGATGATCACGCTCGCCCGGTGTGAGTCGCGTGAGGTCGAGTCCGGATCCGGGCAGCATGGTCACGCCTCCGAGGCGGCCCCGGTGTGCGGTCACCGGCAGACCGGCGTCGCGGAGCCAGTTCAGGTCTCGGGTGATGGTTCGAAGGGACACTCCGAGCGCTGAGGCGAGTTCCTGTGTGGTCACGGCATCCCTCGATTTGAGGAGCAGCATCAGGGTGAAGAAGCGGTCTGGGGTCACACATCAATTTTTTCAGGAATTGCGACACGATGCGGCGCATATCCCGGTCAGGCTGGTGGATGCGTACCTACCACCTGTGAGAAGGAACAACCATGACCACATCCGTCGTGTCCATCGTCTACGTGAACGACGCTCCCACCGCAGCTCGTTTCTACGGCGACCTCCTCGGCATGAGCCCCTCGTTCGAGACTCCGGGATACATCACCTTCGACCTCGGGCCAGGCGCTGACCTCGGTCTGTGGTCTGGCCAGTTCGAGGATCTGTCACCGGACGTCCCGCGCACCAGTGAGGTTTGCCTGGCCATCGACGGTGGACCCGACGAGCTCAACGCGACCTTTGAGCAGTGGAATTCCAAGGGGGTCACGATCCTGCGCGAGCCTCATGATGCGGGGTTCGGGCTGACCTTCCTCGCAGCCGATCCTGACGGGAACCGTATCCGCGTCGCACCGCGGGACTGAAAGGCCGCAATGCGGCAGGCGCGCACGATAGGTGTCGCGCCTGCCGTCGTCTGACTTCGAGAGGACGACGAGTGCCCCACGCGAATGCGCCCCTGAGCGTCGAGGGCCGTAGGCGGCTCGTGAAGCGGTGCCGGACACGTCCCATCGCCCACGTCGCCGCTGAGATGGGTATCTCTCGCGCATGCGCCAGCAAGTGGGTAAATCGCTGGCGGCTACACGGTGATGCGGGATTGCAAGACCGGCCGTCAAGTTCGTCCGCACCGGAGTCCGAACGCGACTCCAGTATGGGTCATCGAGCAGATCGAGTCCTGGCGCCGCGAGCTCAAGTGGTCCGCGCAACGGATCACCGACGAACTTGTCAGTAGCGGTTTTGTGATCGACCGGCGAACTGTCAGCCGACACCTGACCCGGCTCGGCCTCGGCAAACGCCGCTTCATCGACCCAGGCGGTGAGAACAACCGGAAGCCGGGGAAGATCACTGCCCGCTGGCCCGGACACATGGTGCACCTGGATGTGAAGAAGGTCGGCCGGATCCCTGATGGCGGCGGGTGGCGGATCCATGGCCGGGACAGCGATCAGGCCAAGGTCGCTAGTCGGGCGAAGTCGGCCGGGGCAAAGCGTGGCTACGTCTACCTGCACTCCGTCGTCGATGGTTTCTCACGGCTCGCCTACACAGCACCGCTGGGCGATGAGAAGGGCGCGACGGCTGCTGTTTTCCTCGCCCGGGCGAAGGTCTGGTTCGCCGCCCACGGCATCAACCACATCCACCGGGTCGTCACCGACAATGGCGCTTGCTACCGCTCCGACGACTTCGCCCGCATCGTCGGGCAAGGCACCCGGCATCAGAGAACCAAGCCATACACACCTCGGCACAACGGGAAGGTGGAGCGCTACCAGCGCATCATGGCCGAGGAAGTCCTCTACGTCCGCGAGTTCACCAGCGAGGACGCCCGGTCAGCCGCGATCGCAGTGTGGAACATCCACTACAACTACCACCGGCCGCATAGTGCTGCCGCCGGAAAGCCGCCAGCAGCACGCCTCCGCGAGAGCGTCACCAACGTCGAGCCCTCATACAGCTAGCTGCGTTGTGAAGTTCGATGGCGAGTGGGGTGGCGGTGAACATGGAGGAACAGGTGCCCACGGCGAGGCCGATCAGCAGGGCGAGGGCGAAGTCGGCGAGGGAGTCGCCCCCGAGGACGACCAAGGCGGTGAGGATGAAGGCGGCACCCATGCCGGTGTTGACGGTGCGGGGCAGAGTCTGCAGGAGAGCTCGGTTGGCGATGGCCGCGAAGGGGGGCGTGCGGTCACTACGGCTCAGATCCCTGATGCGGTCGAAGACGACGACGGAGTCGTTGACCGAGTAGCCGATGACGGTGAGCAGAGCGGCGAGAAAGACACCGTCTACGGGCTTGTCCAGCCAGGCGAAGATCCCGATGAGGATCACCACGTCGTGGGCGAGGGCGGCAACAGCGGAGGTGCCGAACAGCCAGCGGAAGCGGGCCGCGAGGTAGAGGAGTTGGGCGCCGAGGGCGACGACGAGGGCGATGAGGGCGCCGTGGCGCAACTCCTCGCCGAGGCTGGGGCCGATGGCTTCGTCGCGGAGCTTGTCGGCCTGGTCGGTCAGAGTGCTGATGGTGTCGGTGACGGCGGCCGCTTGCGCGTTGGTCAGCCGGTCGGTGCGGACGGTGAGCTGGTTGTCGCCGGAGGTCTGGACGACGGTTCGGGGGAAACCGGCGTCGGCGAGGGCGGTGCGGGCCCGGTCGGGGTCGACGGGCGTGGCGGTGGTGTATTCGATGAGGCGGCCCCCGGTGAACTCGACACCGAAGTCCATGCCGCGCACGGCGATCCCGGCCGCGGCCAGGGCCAGGACCGCGGCGGAAGCGGCCAGCCACCGCCGGGGCCGACGCATCAGATGCGGTTGGGTGCGAGTGAGGCGGTCGCGGACGGTACCGGTATGGGCGATGCCCGTCAGGCGTGGGCGGCGACGGAGCCGGCGCCGGGAGGCGGCATGGTCGGCGAGCGCACGGGTGATGACCAGGGCGCTGAACATGGAGGCGAGCACGCCGATGCCCAGAGTGACGCCGAAGCCACGCACGGGTCCGGAGGCGAGGAAGAACAGCAGGCCGGCGGCGATGAGGGTGGTGATGTTGGAGTCGGCGATCGCGCTGAAGGCGCCACGGAATCCCGCGGTCAGGGCCGAGCGCGGGCTGGGCCGGTGGCGGGAGGCGTACTCTTCGCGGGCCCGTTCGAAGACCAGGACGTTGGCGTCGACCGCCATGCCGATCGCCAGGACGAAACCGGCGAGGCCGGGGAGGGTGAGGGTGGCGCCCAGGGCGGCCAGGGCGGCGTAGGAGATCAGGCCGTAGCAGGCCAGCGCCACGACGGCCAGAACGCCCATGAGCCGGTAGACGGCGATGATGAACAGCGCGGTCAGCCCGGTGCCCACCGCGGCGGCCCAGGCGCTGGCGGTGATGGCTTGGGCGCCGAGGGTGGGACCGATGGTGCGCTGCTCGACGTTCTCCACGGGTACGGGCAGGGCGCCACCGTTGATGAGCAGGGCGAGTTCTTTGGCTTCGTCGGCGCTGAAGGATCCGGTGATCTGCGTGGAGCCACCGCTGATGCCCGAGCCGCAGCCGACCGAGGGATCGATCTGGGGCGAGGCGATGATCTTGTCGTCGAGGACGATGGCGACCCTTCGGGACGGTTCCCCCGCCGGGGCACAGGCTGCCTGGCCGGTCAGGCGGGCCCAGCCGTCGCGGCCGGCCCCCTTGAAGTCGACGGTTACATGCCATCCGGCGCCGGCCTGCTGGTCGAGCCGGGCGGCGGCTTCCTTGACGTTCTCGCCCGTCAGTGAGGCCGCTTCAAGGCGCAGGAGTCGGCCGGACTCATCCGCCAGAACCTGTTGGCGCGGCCGCTTCGGCAGCGGTTCGTCCGTGTTGTCGGCACTGGTCGAAGTGCCGAGGACCTGATGGAAGGTGAGCTGGGCGGTGCGGCCGAGGACATCGGCGGCCTCGGCCGGATCCTGCACTCCGGGCAGTTCGACGACGATCCGGTTGCTGCCGGAGCGCGCGAGGGTGGGTTCGGCGACGCCCAGTGCGTCGATGCGGCCGCGCAGCACCTCCAGGGTGCGGTCAGTGGCTTCGCTGTCGGCCTCAGCGGTGGCGGTGGGGCGGGTTTCCAGCACGATCTGCGTGCCGCCGCGCAGGTCGAGTCCGAGGTGGACGGGCACGGTGAGGGCGATGTACAGGGACAGGGCGACAGCGGCGAGGGCGAGCAACCCTCGGATGCGCAGGGCGCGGGTCAAGACGGGCCTCCGGCAGGCACACCGCAGCCAGGCATGACTGCGGTCGACGGAAAGAGAGAGAAGTTCAGGTGCCTGGTGGTGGAGGTGGCGCCCGCCCCTGGTGACGGCCCATCGGATGGGGGGAGGCCGGCAGGCTCACCGCAGCCAAGGACGCCGTGTGTACGGGCGACGGCGGGCTGAAGGGCCTGCAGTGTGAGGCGACGGTGGCCATGCCCGGCGGTGACAGCCGCTCGCCAGGAACATCGCGAGGGCTTCGGAGCAGGGCGGCGCAGTGCCCGTCGTCCGCCCGCGTTCCACTGCCGGCCTGCGCGGCCTCGGAGGCCGACGCCACGCGGTGCTCGGAGGCCGACGCCACGCGGTCCGGCATGCCGGGCTCTGTACCGCCGTACGAAGGCGGAAGGAACACGGCGGTGAGGACGGCAAGCAGGACAGCGATCAGCGCTGCCGGGCCGAGGTCATTGCTGCGGGGAACGGTGAGCAAGCCGCGTGCCATGCGCCGTCCCCTTCTTGATGTCGGTGGTCCGCTAGTGCGAACGGGTTTGCCTGGGCTCAGAGTTCCGGCTGTGGAGGCTGTGGAGCGGGCGGCCGGAGCCCTGAGGCAGTCACAAAGGTCCGAGCGGCGTCAGGGTTCAATGAGGCCGGCGCGGATGGCGTAGCGCGTGAGTTCCAGGCGGTCACGCAGGCCGAGTTTGTGCAGCAGGTTCGCCCGGTGCCGGTGGACGGTCTTGATGCTGATGAAGAGCATCTCGGCGATCTCCTTGGAGGAGTGCCCCTCGGCGACGAGCTTGAGCACCTCCTCTTCCCGGGGGGTGAGGACCTGGTCGGGTGGTTCCTCACCGTGGCGGACGCGGTCGAGATAGTTGCGGATGAGCGCGGTGACCGCCCCCGGATAGAGGAAGGGCTCGTCGCGCATGGCGGCCCGGCAGGCCGCGACCAGGTCACGGTCGGCAACCGACTTCAGCACATATCCGCTGGCGCCCGCCTTCAGTGCCTGGAAGAAGTACTGCTCGTTGTCGTGCATGGTCAGCATCAGCACGCGCAAATCCGGCTTCCGCGCGATCAGTTCACGGGCGGCCTGCAGGCCGGTCATCCGGGGCATGGCGATGTCCAGCACGGCCAGATCGACCTCGTGGGTGCGGGCGAGTGAGATGGCCTCCGCGCCGTCTCCGGCCTCGGCGACGACCTGGAGGTCCGGCTCCCCGTCAAGGATGAGCCGCACACCGCGCCGAACAAGCGCGTGGTCATCGGCGAGGAGGATGCGGATCACGGGCGGGTCGGTCGTGGTCATGGCTGCTTCCTGGGAACGGGTACGGTCAGCCGGACCTGTGTGCCGGCCTGCGGCTGGGAGGTGACGTCCAGCGTCGCCCCGATGAGCAGGGCCCGCTCACGCATCCCGCGAATCCCCGCGCCTTCCCGGGCCACCCCTGTCCCCCGGCCGTCGTCCGTGACGGCCAGCACAACCGTGCCATCAGTCGGGCACAGGCTGACCTCCACCCGGCCGGCCTCGGCGTGGCGGGCCGCATTGGTCAGGGCCTCCTGCGCGACCCGGTACAGCACCAGTTCGGTCTCCTGATCAAGTTCGGGCAGGCCGCCATCAAAGCGACGTACGACGCGCAGCCCGGTGTGGGTGGCGAACTCGGTGGTCAGCGAGGTCAGGGCACTGACCAGGCCGAGATCCTCCAGGACTCCCGGCCGCAGTCGGCGCACCAGGCGACGGACCTCGTCCAGGCTCTCACGGGTGATCTCCTGGGCCTGGTGCAGCTCACCGCGCAGGGGCTCGTCCGCGTCGTCCGCTGCCCGCTTCAGCCCCAGCAGGACCGCGGTCATGCTCTGGCCAACCTCGTCGTGAAGTTCCTGGGCGATACGGCGTCGCTCGGCCTCCTGCGCGAGCAGCGCGCGGGCGCTGCTCGATGCCCGCTCGTGTTCCAACCTCTCCAGCATGGCGTTGAAGGTGCTGATCAGCTCGGCGGTCTCACCCCGGCCGCGCTCCGGCAGCCGCTGACCGGGGCGCAAGAGATCAACAGTGGTCATGAGCTTCGTCAGCCGGTCCAGGGGGGCGAGCCCGATCCGCAGCAGGGCCGCGTTGGCGATCAGCATGACGACCAGGCCGGCTACGAGGATGATCGCCTCGGTCAGCACCACCGGGACGGAGACGGTCACCGGAGCCCACAACAGCAGCGCGGTCGCGGTCCCCAACACCACGGCGTTGAGAGCGAAGATCCGCCAGAACAGGGACACCGCGATGACGCCTTCCTTTTCGTGACACGGCTTTGTGACACGGCTTTTTTCTTTCCCATGGTCGCCGCGTACCCGGAGCATGTGGTGCGCTCCACCGCTGCGGGCCGGCCTCCTGCAAGCCTGCCCGCTCCCGGGTGGTTCCGTCGATGGGCTCCAATGCCCATTTCCGCGCCTCTGGCTCGCCCACGCCACGGTAGGACCCGAACGGCTGCACATGGGTATTGCGCCCGATGGGTTTCGCGCCGCACATCGGTCACGGTGAGGTCATGTCCCACCCACCATGCGGAAGATAGGACCCGCCATGTCACTCGATACGCCCCGCACCGAACCCCGGATCGAACCCCGGCCCGAACCCCGCACCGAACCCCGGCCCGGGCGTCTACCCACGCACGAGGCCCGGCAGCGCCTCGAACACGAACGCGCCACCCGCCTGACGCAGCTGCAGGCCATCGCCGAGGCCGGGCACGATGCGGAGGATCAGTTGATGTCGACGCAGAAGGACACCATCGAGCGGGTCCTCAAGGAGATCGACGCCGCCTTCACCCGTGTCAAGGACCGCAGTTACGGCACCTGCCAGGGCTGCTCCAAGCCCATCCCGGTCGAGCGCCTGGAAATCCTGCCCTACACGCGGTTCTGCGTCCCCTGCCAGCGCAACACCGCCTGACAACCGCCCGCCCAGTCCCTCCGTCTCCCGGCCTGCCCAAGGGGTGAAGTGGTGAACCAGCAGATCATCGGCGAACACGGCACGACCCTGTCGACCGAGGACCTCGCCGCGCTGCGCGAAAACCTGCACGAGCAGCGCCTGTTCCGCCAGGAACAGATCCAGCAGCTCACGGCCACGGCCGTGCCCCGTGCCGAGGCGCTGTTCGACCGGCAGGCCGCCTCTCAGACCGAGGTCCGCGTCAAACTCGCCGCGTCCGCCCGCATGGTCCTCGCCGACGTCGAAGCAGCCCTCGAGCGCATGGACCAAGGCCACTACGGCAACTGCCATCTGTGCCGCAAACCCATCGACCGCGTGCGTCTGATGATCGTGCCGCAGGCCCGCTACTGCGCCCGCTGCCAGCACCTCAGGGAGGCCGGCCGGTGACCACGACTCGCCGCCCCCGCTCCGGCAGGCCCCGGCATCAGCCATGGCCCTGGTACCGGCAGTGCTGCGGCATCGCCCTCGACCTGGGCAGCGCCCGCACCCGCGCCTGGAGTTCCGGAAACGGACTGATCTTCGACGTACCCACGGTGGCCTTCGGCAACGGGACCGTCCATCCCATCCAGCGCGGCGCCATCGTCGACACCGCCGCAACCGCCCGGATGCTCGACCGTCTGCTCGGCCACCGTCTGCCCCGCTCGACCCGCCCCCTGCTCATCCTGACCACACCCGTCCTGGGGGGAGTCGCCTTCCGCACCGAAGCCCGCCGCGCGGCCGAGATTCTGCGGCCGCACACCGTCCTCACCGTTCCCGCCGCGCGAGCCGTGGCCGTCGCCGCGGACGCCGACCTGGTCCGGCCCCTGCTCGTGGTCGACATCGGGGCCCACGTCACCGATGTCGTCCTTCTCGACGACGGCGCCGTGACCGATGCCCACCGCACCACCCTGGGCACCAGCGATATGGACCGCCTCACCCCGGCTACGCAGATCACCGACGCGATCGCCGCCATGGTGACCGCCATGCTGGAACAGGACCACACGTCCCGGACATACGACGCGCTGCAGCGGGGCGTACTACTGGCCGGCGGCGGCGCGCTGCGCCCCGACATCGCCCCCCGTCTCGCCAAGCTGCTGCGCGTTCCCGTGAAGCCCGTTCCCACCCCGCACACCGCAGCCGTCCGCGGCGCCGCCACACTCCTCCAAGCCGACCACAACCACCCCTCCACCACACCGCCCCCGTGCCACGCCGGTCGGTAGCCTCGGAACGGACACCGAGCGACTACTGGAGCCTTTGATGATTCGAGACCTGTACAACGTCCAGCTGCGGCCGACGGAAGGAGGTCCCACACCGCTGACCGACGAAGAGGAACAACGCGTGCGGGCGGTGCTGTTCCGTGAACTCGGCAACGAGATCGCCGACCGGGGCTGGGCGCGGTTTCCCGCGTACACGCCGGAGGAGCGCCGTCGGCTGGTTGACGTTGCGCACCGCCTCAGCGTGCACTGGGAACGGCAAGTGGTCGTCGAGGCGGAGGACCAGTGTGCCCTGCGGCTCTACCTCGCCGGGCCCGAGGCGCGTTCCATGACGCAGGCGTAAGGCCCCCTGATGCTTTGCTACTGACGTAAATGCGTAGGCTTCTCGCCATGACCGCTCCGCACCCCTACCGGCGCTATGTGGCGATCGGCGACAGCATGACGGAGGGCCTCGGCGACCCCGATCCGGCGGGCGGACACCGCGGTTGGGCCGACCGGCTGGCCGAAGTCCTGGCGGGGCACCAGCCGAGCCTGACGTACGCCAACCTCGCCGTACGCGGCAGGACGGCCGCCCTGATCAGGGCCGAACAGCTGGGCCCGGCACTGGAGTTGGAGCCGGACCTCGTGACCGTCATGGCCGGTATGAACGACCTGGTGCGATCCGGCTTCGACGCAGGGGCGGTCGTCGCCGACATCGAGGAGATGTTCGCCCGTCTCACCGCGTCGGGCGCGCAGGTCGCCACCGTGACCTTCCCGGACCTGGGGAAGGTCTCGCCGCTCGCGCGCCGGGTGCTCCCCCGCATCCTCGACCTCAACACCCGCCTGCGCGCCACCGCGGAGCGGCACGGCGTCGTCGTCCTGGACGTCTTCGCGCACCCCGTCACCACCGATCCGCGCCTGTGGGCCGACGACCGGCTGCACGCGAGCCCGCTGGGACATGCCCGGATCGCCTCAGGCATGGCCCACACGCTCGGTCTGCCGGGCCACGACAACTGGGCAGAGCCACTTCCTCCGCATCCCCCCGTTGCCGCCCTGCGGGCGTTCGGCGCCGAGGTGCGCTGGGGCGTGGACTTCCTCGGGCCGTGGCTGTGGCGGCGACTGCGCGGACGTTCGTCGGGCGACGATTGCTCGGCGAAGAGGCCGGAGCCGGGTCCGGTGAGGCTCCAGGACACGGCCTGAGTCCGGAGCTTCACCGGTCCGGAGCTGCACCGGTCCTACTTCACTGATCCCGCCATGACCCCCTGCACGAAGTGCCGTTGGAACGCGAAGAACACGACCACGGGCACGATCAGCGACAGGAACGCGCCCGGTGCGAGCACGTCGATGTTGCTGCCGAACTGCCTTATTTGCGACTGCAGTTCCACCGTCAAGGGCTGTGCCGAGCTGTCGGCGAACAGCAGCGCCACCAGCATGTCGTTCCACACCCACAGGAACTGGAAGATGGCGAGGCTCGCGAGGGCGGGCCGCCCGACCGGCAGGACGAGCCGGGTGAAGATGCGCCACTCGCCGCCCCCGTCCATGCGGGCCGCCTCCAGCATCTCCTTCGGTATCTCGGCGAAGTAGTTCCGCAGCAGGAAGATCGCGAACGGCAGTCCGTAGGAGACGTGGAAGAGGACGACGCCCGGGATCGTGCCGAACAGGCCCAGCTGGCCGAAGAGTTTGGCCACCGGCAACAGACCGATCTGCACCGGCACCACCAGCAGGGCGACCACGAGCAGGAAGAGCGGGTCGCGGCCGGGGAAGTCCAGCCAGGCGAAGGCGTATCCGGCGAGCGCTGCGATGACCACGACGAGCACGGTCGTGGGCACCGAGATCAGCACGGTGTTCCAGAACGCCTGGGTGATGCCGGCGTTCCCCAGCAGCGCCGAGTAGTTGTCGAAGGACAGCTGGCCGGGGCTGGTGAGCGCCGTCCACCAGCCGCCTCTGGCCGTGTCCTCGGTGGACCGCAGGGACGACAGGAGCAGGCCGGCGAGCGGGGTGAGCCAGATCAGCCCGACGAGCACGAGGAAGGCCTGGACGAGGCTGCTGCCGAGCGCCCGCCTGAGCGCGTTGACCTTCATCGCTGACTCCCTCGGAAGCGGCGGACGTTGAAGACCATGGCGGGGACGACGAGCAGCAGGAGCAGTACGCCGAGCGCGCTGCCGAGTCCCTGGTCGTTGCCGCCGCCGAAGGACACCAGCCACATCTGGGTGGCCAGCACGGTGGCGTCCTCCTGCACCGGTCCGGGCGCGATGATGTAGACGAGGTCGAAGACCTTCATCACGTTGATGACGAGGGTCACGAAGACCACGGTCAGTACGGGTGCCAGCAGCGGCACGGTGATCCTGCGGAACACCTGCCACTCGCCCGCGCCGTCCATGCGCGCCGCCTCCAGGGTGTCCCGCGGCAGCGTCGACAGGCCCGCGCCGATCAGCACCATCGCGAAGCCGGTCCAGATCCACAGATAGGCGCCGATGATCGCCGGGGTGACGAGCGTCGGACCGAGCCAGGAGACACCGTCGTAGGGCGGGGCGAAGTTCGAGCCGGGCAGCGTGACGGTGTAGGAGCCCGCTTCCAGGCCCGGGAAGCGGAAGGAGCCGTCGGCCGCGGTGGTGGTGCTCGCGACCGTCTTCCCGTCGCGCACGGCCTCGACCTTCATCTCCGGCAGTCCGCTCTCCCGGCGGTCCACCGCGCCCTGCTTCCCTCCCCCGCCGGGGGTGAAGTCCAGGTAGACGACGCCGCGCAGTTCGTCGGGGCCCGCTTTCCCGGCGGCCGCCCCGTAGGCGGGTTCCGCGCCCTGGATGTCCTTGGGCGCGACGCCGACCAGGCCGAGGGAGACCGTGTCGCCCGGTGACACGGTCGTGCTCGTACGGTACGAGCCGTCGTCACCGGCGGTGAGGCCCTGGCCGTCACGGGCGCGGGCCGTCGGGTATGAGGCGGTGCCCTGGAAGGCGTCGTGGATGCCGACTGCCGCCGCGTTGAGGACGCCCTTGTCGGGGTCCTCGTCGTAGGCGAGCCGGAAGATGATGCCGGCGGCCAGGAAGGAGACGGCCATGGGCATGAAGAGCAGCAGCTTGAACGCGGTGGCCCAGCGGATCTTCTCGACGAGCACGGCGAGGATCAGTCCCAGCCCCGTGAGGAGGGCGGGCGCCACGACGACCCAGATGACGGTGTTGCGGACGGCCTTGAGGGTGGCCGGGTCGCGGAACATCTCGGTGTAGTTGTCGCCACCCACGAACCGCGTCCCGGAGGCGTCGAAGAAGCTGCGGCCGACCGAGAACAGCACCGGGTAGAGGACGAGGGCGCCGAGCAGGAGCAGCGCGGGGAAGACGAAGAGCAGGGCGATGATCCTCCCCCGCCGCCGGGCGCGCCGCTTGGGGGCGGCGGTTCCGGCGGCGGGCGGACCGCCCACCTTCGTGAGTGTGGCGGTCATCGCGATCAGCCCTTGTAGGCCTTGGCCGCGGCGGCCTCCAGCTGCGCCGCGGTCCCCTTCGGGTCGGACGGGTCGCGCAGGAAGTCCTGGAGGATCTTCCACTCGCCGGCGCCCTTCGTCCCGCCGAACGCGGCCGGAGCCTGGTCGGACATGTCGAAGCGGACGGAGTCCCCGGCGGTTATGAGGGACTTGGCGGTCGTACGGGTGACGTCGTCGCCGTAGGAGGCGAGGTCGAGCTCCTTGTTCGGGGACAGGAAGCCGCCCGTCTCCGCCCACACAGCGGCGGCTTCGGGGGTGGCCAGGTACTCCAGGAGGGCCATGCCCGCCTTGGTGTTCTTGCCGTCCTTGAGGACGACGGCCGCGTCGCCACCGCTGACCACGGGGGCCTCGCCGCCTCCGACGGGCGGGAACGGGAAGAAGTTCGCGTCCTCGCCGATCTTCCGGCCGAACTGGTCCTTGGCGACACCGGCGACGAAGTCGCCCTCGTAGACCATTCCGGCCTCGGGCTCGGGTCCGAAGACCTTCTCGACGGAGCCCGGGAAGTCGGTGTTGAGGGCGCCGTTCTGCCCGCCCGCCAGGAGCTGTTTGTCCTTGAAGAGCTTGCTGAGCGTGGTGAGCGCGTCGACCACGCTCTGGTCGGTCCACTTCAGCTTGTGCGCGGCGAGGGCGTCGTACTTCTCGGGGCCGGCCTGGGAGAGGTAGACGTTCTCGAACCAGTCGGTGAGCGTCCAGCCGTCCTGGCCCGCGACGGAGAAGGCGGCGAGGCCCGAGTCGGAGACGGTCCGCCCGGCCTTCAGCATCTCGTCGTACGTCTTCGGCGGCTGGACGCCGGCCTGGTCGAGGGCGTCGGGGCTGTACCAGACGGTCGACTTGTGGGCGGCCTTGAAGTACAGGCCGTAGAGGGTGTCGTCGACACTGCCGTAGTCCTTCCACACGTTCGCGTAGTTGGCGTCGACGGACTTCTGGGTGGTCTGGGACAGCGGCTTGAGCCACCCGTTCCCGGCGAACTGCTGGAGCACGCCGACCTGCGGGACCATCACCACGTCGGGGGCGTTGCCGCCCTCGATCTTGCTGCCGACGACGGTGGAGACGTTGTCGCCGGTGGACACGAACTGGGTCTTGGCGCCGGTCTTCTCGGTGAAGGCGTCCAGCACCTTCTGGAAGTTCTTCTGCTCGCTGCCGGACCAGACGCCGGCCACGGAGACCGTCTGACCGCTGAGCGCCTTGTCGCCGCCGCCTGCGGAGACGGGGCCGCCGCCTCCGCATGCGGTCGCGCCGAGCGCCAGGGCGAGGGCGGTGCAGCCGGTGAGCAGGGTGGTACGTCGTCGCATCATCGTTGATGTCCCTTCGGGGAGGGTGATTGACGGGGTGGGGAGGTGTGGGGCTTCAGGAATCGGTGTCGTCGCCGATCCACCAGGCGGCCGTGGAGCCGGGGAGCACCCCGGCCGGGCAGGGGCCGCTGGACAGCAGCGGGGTGCCGGAGACGGGCGCCGGGGCGGGTGCCGTACCGAAGTTGACGGCGCAGACCAGGCCGTCGCCGCGGACGAAGCCGAGGACGCCGGGCTGGGTCTCCAGCCAGCGCAGCGTGCCCTCGCCCAGCTGGGGCAGCGCGGCCCGCAGCTGGAGGCCGTCGCGGTACAGGTGCCAGAAGGAGCGGGTGTCGGCGAGGGCGCGGTCGGTGGCGTACTCGGCGAAGTACTCGGGCTGCGGCAGCCAGGGCTTGGCACCCTCGACGCCGGAGGTGAAGCCGAACGGCGAGGCCTGCCCGGACCACGGCAGCGGCACCCGGCAGCCGTCACGGATACGGGCGCGACTGCCGGTGCGGCGGAAGATCGGGTCGGTGAGGACGTCGTCGGGCAGGTCGACGACCTCGGGCAGGCCCAGTTCCTCGCCCTGGTAGATGTACGCGGCCCCGGGCAGCGCCAGCATCAGCAGGGCGGCCGCGCGGGCGCGGGCGGCGCCGAGGCCGCTGCCCTCGACGGCGGGCTCGCCGTAGCGGGTCACCGTGCGGACCTGGTCGTGGTTGTTGAGGACCCAGGTGACGGTCGAGCCCGTGCCCGCGATGTCCTGCATGGCCTCGGAGATGACCTTGCGGAAGGCGTCGGCGTCCCACGAGGCGCTCAGCAGGTCGAAGAAGAAGGCCTGGTGCAGTTCGTCGGGACGGACGTACTCCGCGTGTTCGCGTGCCGTCGGGACCGAGACCTCGCCGACCAGGAGCCGCTCGCGGCCGTCGTGCGCCGTGTACTCCTCGCACACCGCCCGCCAGTGCCGCCACACCTCGTGCACCTCGGGCTGGTTCCAGGCGAGCGGGTTGACCGAGTCGCGGGTGCGGGCGTCGGCCTCGGGGTCCGGCGAGTCGGGCAGCTCGGGGTGCTTGAAGAGGCCGGCGGCGACGTCGATGCGGAAGCCGTCGACACCCCGGTCGAGCCAGAAGCGCAGGACGCGGTCGAAGTACGCGCCGACCTCGGGGCTACGCCAGTTCCAGTCGGGCTGCTCGGGCGTGAACATGTGCAGATACCACTGGCCCGGACGGCCGTCCGCCTCCGTGACGCGGGACCAGGCGGAGCCGCCGAACATGGCGTGCCAGTTGTTGGGCGGCTCGACCCCGTCCGGTCCCCGCCCGTCGGCGAAGTGGAAGCGGGCCCGGGCCGCGCTGCCGGGCGCGGAGACCAGCGCCTCGCGGAACCACGGGTGCTCGCTGGAGCAGTGGTTGGGAACGATGTCGAGCAGCACCTTGACGCCCAGCCGCCGGGCAGCAGCCACCAACAGGTCGAACTCGGTGAGATCGCCGAAGAGCGGGTCGACGTCGCAGTAGTCGGCGACGTCGTAGCCGTGGTCGTGCTGTGGGGAGGGGAAGAAGGGACTCAGCCAGATCCCGTCGACGCCCAGCTTCTTCAGATACGGCAGCCCGGCCCGGACTCCGGCGAGATCGCCGACGCCGTCACCGGTGCTGTCCAGGAAGCTGCGGACGTACACCTGGTAGATCACTGCGTCACGCCACCAGCGACGCGTGTCGATGTGCTTGGAGCTCACCCGTTGACCTGTCTGTGCGAGTTGACAGTTATGCATGCATGTTATGTAGGCGTTTCACGAAGGTGTCAACGAATGGACAGCAGGTATCTGTCAGCCAGGCCGCTATATACCGACTTTTCATCCCAGCGGGGAGCAGGTCGATACGCGGGCGTTACCTAACATGTAACTAGGGGGAGCGTGCGCGGCCGGGAGAACGTCAGCCGCGGCGGGAGATGTCGGCCAGCTCCCGGGCCAGCCGCCGCACCGCTGCCTCGGGCGTCGAGTGCCCGGTCATCGCGTCGTGCACGACCGCCTGCACGACCATGCTGACCTGGTCGTAGCGCGGGCTCTTCGGGCGCGGCGCGGCCTTGAGGACGCTCGCGCGCAGAGTCGGCAGGTACGGGAACTCCCGCACCAGTTCCGGGTCCTTGTACAGATCCGCGCGTACGGGAGGCAGCGCACCCCGGGTGAGGACCTGCCGCTGGACGCGCTCACTGGTGAGGTAGGTGATCAGGCGTGCGGCGGTGTCGGGGTGTTCGGCGTGCGCGTTGACGGCCAGGTTGGAGCCGCCGAGCACACTGGTTCCGGGCCCGTCCGAACCCGGTAGCGGTACGGCGCCGACCTTCCCGGCGACCGCGGAACCCTTGCCGGAGGCACTGACGTACGCGTAGGGCCAGTTGCGCAGGAAGAGCAGCCGGCCGTCCTGGAAGGCCTGCCTGGACTCCTCCTCCTTGTACTCCAGCGCCTCCTTTGGCACCCAGCCGTCGCGTACGCCGCGGGCGAGGAACCCGATGCCCTCGCTGGCGGCCGAGTCGACGGTGACGCGATCGCCCTCGTCGCCCAGGATCGTGCCGCCCGCCGAGTACACGGCCTCAGCCGCGTTGACGGTGAGACCCTCGTAGGGCAGGAACTGACCCGCGTAGCCGTCGAGTCCGTGCTTGGGCGCGATGGTCTTCGCGTAGTGCTCCAGTTCGGCCCAGGTGCGGGGCGGCGGGACGCCCGCTTCGGCGAGGACGTCCTTGCGGTAGAGGAGCAGGCCGGCGTTGGTGACGTACGGGACGGCGTACAGCTGTCCGTCGTACGTGGCCGTGTCCACGACCGGCGGGAGGAAGCTGCTCAGCGGGAAGCGGTTCCGCGGCAGCGGGCGGATCCAGCCGGCGGCGGCGAACTCCGAGGTCCAGGTGACGTCGATGTTGAGCACGTCGAAGCGGCCTCGTTCGCCCCCGCGCAGATCGGTGATCATCTGGGCGCGGGTCTCGTCGGCGGAGTCCGGCAGTTCGACGAGGGTGACCTTCTCACCGGGGTGTGCGCGGTTCCAGCCCTGAAGGAGCGGGCCGAGGTAGCCGGTGAGGTCGCCCGCGGTGGCGAGGGTCAGCGGTCCGCGGCCCTCGAGTCCGTCGTCGGCCTGAGCGCCGGACGCGCCATAACCGGCCAGAACGACCGCGAGGACGAGGAGGCCCCTACCGGCGGCGCGTATCCACCGCATAGGTTCCTCCCTGTACACCGGCGCCGGGCACCTTCGCCCGGAGTCAGAGGCCATGTATACCTGTTAGGTATGGGCGATACTAGGGCCTGGAACACAATACGAGGCTGCGAGGAGGACAGCTCGAGTGCGCCTGCCCCTCCTGGCCTTGCTGGCGCGCGGCCCGGCCCATGGCTACGAGCTCAAGCAGGACCTTGAGCAACTGCTGGGTGCCGCGTACCCTCAGCCGAACATCGGCCAGATCTACGTGACCCTCGGCCGCCTCGAGAAGTCGGGACTGATCGAGGGCGAGGAGGTCGAGCAGTCGAGCCGGCCCAACAAGAAGATCTACCACCTCACCGATGCCGGGCAGGAAGCGCTGCGCGCCTGGTACGAGGAGACGGCGGACGAGCCTCGGGTGCGGGACGAGTTCTTCATGAAGCTCGCGCTCGCCCCGCAGACCGGTCTCGCCAACCAGATCGCCCTGATCAACAAGCAACGGCGCCACTACCTGAACACCATGCGCAACCTGTCGAAACTCTCCACGGCCGACAACCGGGACAACCGCATCGCCCAGCTGCTCATCGAGGGCGCCATGCTGCACCTCCAGGCCGACCTCGACTGGCTGGAGCGCTGCCAGGAGGAACTGGAGGAGTTGGAGTGAGCGACGCCCCCACTCCTGTGCTGCGGGCCGAGAGCCTCGTCAAGACCCACTACGGACAGGGCGCGCCCGCCCATGCCGTGCGTGGGGTAAATCTGTGCGTGCGGCCCGGTGAGTTCGTGGCCGTCACCGGTCCGTCCGGCGCGGGCAAGTCGACGCTGTTGCATCTGCTCGGCGGACTGCAGCGGCCGGACAGCGGCAGCATCTGGCTGGCCGGCGAGCGCACGGACGCCTACAGCGAGGCGCGGTGGGCAGTGGAGCGCCGACGTCGCATCGGCATCGTCTTCCAGTTCTTCAACCTGGTCTCCAATCTGTCGGTCGCGGACAATGTGGAACTGCCCGCGTTGCTGGCCGGGGTCTCCGCCAGGCGGGCACGCGCCGAGCGTGAGGGGCTGCTGGCCGAGCTGGGTCTCGCGGGCAAGGAGCGGAGCATGCCGGGCGAGCTGTCCGGCGGCGAGCAGCAGCGGGTCGCGCTGGCCCGGGCCCTGGTCAACCATCCTCCGCTGCTGCTGGCCGACGAGCCCGCGGGCAGCCTGGACAGCAAGGGCACGCGTGAGGTGATGCGGCTGCTGTCCCGTTTCCACCAGCGGGGCCAGACGATCCTCCTGGTCACTCATGACGCACGGCTGGCGAGCGCCGCGGACCGGGTGATCAGCTTCTTCGACGGCCGCATAGCCGACGACGTCGAGCTGGACGGCACGCCGTCACCCGGCGCGGGGACCTCCGCCGTGCTGGAGCTGAAGGACTGACCGATGCGAGCCACGTTGCGCTGGGCGCACTCGGACCTGCGGACACATCGCGGCGAGGCGCTGTTCCTGGTATTCGCCACCGTCGGGATCGTCGCCTCCCTGCTGCTGGCGACGGCTCTCTTCGGGTACGCGACGAACCCTTGGCAGCGTGTCTTCACGCAGTCCCGGGGCGCGCATGTGTGGATCCACACCGCTCTCTCCGCCGACGCGTCCGGGCTCGCCGGTCTGGACGGCGTCGAGTCTGTCGCGGGCCCCTACCCCACCGCCTCCGCCACGGTCACCTCCCGTGGCGCCCGTGCCTCCGTCGAGCTGCGTGGCATCGCCGAACGGCCCGTCACCGGCCGCCCGTTGCTCACCTCCGGCCGCTGGCTGGACCCGGGGAGGCCCGACGGTGTGGTGCTGGAGAGCAGCCTCGCCCAGGCGCTGCTGGCCGAGCCCGGGGACGTACTCACACTGCCCGGCGGCACCGGAACGCGGACCGTCCTGGGCATCGCCGACAGCGCCGAGCCGCGCTATCGCAGGGGCGAGCGGCCGGGACTGGTCTGGGCCCCGCCGTCCGCCCTGCCGCGCACCGGCTCCGACAGCGGCCAGGTGATCGGGCTGCGCCTGACGGACCCCGACGACACCGACTACGCCGTCCAGCGTGCCGTCACCACGCTCGGTGCCGGCGCCGTCAGCGAGGTCTCCGCCTGGCAGCAGGCGCGGGCCGAGGCAGAGGGCGAGGACCGGCTGCTCGGCCTGGTGCTGGGGTTGTTCGGGCTCGGCGCGCTGGTCGCCGCCGGACTCGCCGTGCACGGGGCGATCGGCACCCGCATCCGAGGTCATCTGCGGGACATCTCGGTCCTCAAGGCGATCGGTTTCACGCCGGGCCAGGTGGTGCGCGTCTTCCTGCTGCAGCACCTCGCGTACGCGCTGCTGGGCGCCGTGGCCGGGGCGGCGCTCACGCAGGCTCTGGGCCCCAGGATGCCCGGCCGCCTGGGGGACGCGGTCGGCGTGTGGCAGGGGCTGGCGGGGCATACGGCGGCTCTCGTCGCGGTGCCGGTGGGGGCGGTGCTGTTCATCGGGGCGACCACCGGGCTCGCGGCCTGGCGGGCAGGGCGGGTGCCTCCGGTTCCGGTGCCGCGGACCGCCGCACCGGCCGGCGGACGTCTGTCGGGCGTGGCGCGCCGGGCGCTCGGCCTGCGGCTGCCGCCCGCACTGGTCCTCGGCTGGCACAGGGCGTTCACCTGCCGCCCTCGCGCACTGGCCACGATCGCCCGACTCGCCCTGCCGCTGATGCTGATCGTGGTGGCGATGAGCGCGTGGACGACCATGGACCGCTTCCACAGCCGACCGGAGCAGATGGGCCTGGCGGCCGCGCTCACCGTGCGCGCCGACGACGGCCTGAGCGACCCGGCGACACGGGCACTCCTGGCTCGCAGTCCCGAGGTCGCCGCCGCCTACCCGGGCGTCGAGGTGGCGGCCCTGGTGCCGGGCCAGACGGCCACGATCGCGCTGCGCGGCCTCGGCACCGGCGGGGACCCGTACCCCTACACGCTGGCCGAGGGCCATGCCGCCCAGGGTCCCGACGAGGCGGTGGCCGGGCAGGGACTGCTCGACCTGCTGGACGTGCGGGTCGGCGACTGGGTGCGCATGACCGTGGGCGGCCGGCCACAGATCCTGCACATCGTGGGCCGCAGCATCGAGCCGGAGAACGCCGGCCGCGTCATCTCCACCTCGCTCGACACCCTCCGGGAGAACGACCCCGGACTCCGGCCGACGCTCTACCAGGTCCGGCTGCGGGCCGGCGCGGACCCACAACGGGTCGCCACCGAGCTGACCACCGCGGCCGACCGCGGACAGCTGGACGTGCATGCTGTGACGAACCCCGCCGACCGGCTGTCGCCGCTGCGCGGCGTCGTCGTCGGCCTGCTCGGCGTCCTCGCGCTCATCGGACTCGTCGAGCTGCTGACTGTCATCGGCGGCACCGTGCGCGAGGGCGAACGGGATCTGCTGGCGCTCAAGGCGATCGGACTGTCGCCGCGGCAGATCACCGCGATCACCGTCACGGCCACGGGTTGTACCGCCGTGGCCGCGATCGCGGTCGCCATGGCGCTGGGCCTCCCCCTCGCGCGGTGGCTGATCGACGCCCAGGGCCGGTCGAGCGGCATCGGGGCCGGCATCGCGCAGGGGCCCTCCGCTGTGGCACTGTCCGCCTTCGGGGCTGCAGCGGTACTGGGTGCCCTGGCCCTCGCGGCTCTCCCCGCGGCCCGCGCCTCCCGCCGCCGCCTCGCGGACACACTGAGCGCGGGGGCGTAGTTCCAGGAAGAAGACCGCACCACCTGACCCGAGCATGACGTCGTCGGTGTTGTAGACGACGTCATGGAGCAATCACCCGGCTGTTGTCTCCTGGAAGCCGCAGGCATCGAAAGAGAACGACCGCAGGTGCTCCTCGAAGTCGACGTGGAGCCATGCGCACTGTGCGGCACGGGCTTCGTGGGCTGCGGTGGCGACCAGCGCGGCGCCGACACCTCCCGCCCGGCGATGCCGCAGCGGGAGGTCAGGCGGCCGAGGCCGTCGTAGGCGTGCAAGCGCCTCGACCTGGGGCCAGTCGCCAACGTGCCCCACCCACGTACCCCGGCGGATGCCACCGACCGATCGCGTACGGAGACACGAGGAAAGGTGTCATGAGGCACACGCGTTATGGTTCGACCAGGTAAGCCCCGGGGTCTCCTATGAGTCGGTCCAGCGGATCGGGTGACCGGATGGATCTGTTGTGAGCCAGGATCCGTCTCCGAGGGGCTGGATGTCGTAGGGATTCTCTCCGTGCGCGTCGAACGCAGCTTGGACCTGGCCGGAGCGCACATCGACGCGGTAGTGGCGGAACCACTCCTGCTCGTCCTCGGTTTCGCCGGTGAGGGTGACGATGACGTTGTCCAGGCTCAGGTAGCCGCCGCTCCATTCCACGTAGATCTCGTCCGGGTCATGGCCGAAGGCATCGACGGAGAGGGTGAACGTCACCTCGCCGTCCGGGTAAGTGTGGATGGCCATGTCGGCTTGGTCGTGGTCGACAGTCATGAAGTGGCGTCCATCGGGCGACAGGTCGATGAGGCACCGGTCGCTCCAGGGATAGCAGAAGACATCCATCCGGCCCTCGGCCACCGACGCGCGGTAGATGACCGAGCCGTCCTGTCCCTCGCCCACATCGAGCAGGACCTGATCGCTCGCCTGGTGCAACAGTTGCCGGCCGCCATGCCCGACGGTCTGCAGATCCGCCTGCGCGATGACCGCTCCGGTCCCGGCATCCAGGGCGACCCACTGGTCGGAACGGTTACGGCCGGCCATGGCGTCAGGCCGGTAGACCCAGACCACAAGTCCGTCCAACGACAGCACACAGCTGGGCCGGTGTCCGAACTGCTGGTCCGACTGCGGCTTGAACTCCGACCGCCAGACCTCGGCCCCGTCTGCCGTCACGCACACGACCGCGTTCAGGGTCGTGTAGTAGACGCGCTGAAGATCAGCGGGAACGGCGTGGCCGACGACGTCGTCCTCGGCAGACGGCCGACAGACCATGGCGGGCGACAGCACACCCCAGACATCGGCAGCCAGCTCATAGGCGCAGATGCTTCCGTCAACGAGCCGCGTGATGACCTGGAGGGGTCGAGTGGGTTGAGCCATGTTCAGGAGGCTAGCCCCCAGCAGATCTTCCGGAAACAACGATTGTTGAGGATCCGGCACCCAAGATCGAAAGAGCCCGGCACGCCTGCACAACCGAACGCCTTTCCCTGCCTTCGCCGCTGTAGCCGCAGCCCTCATCGGCTACTGCGGAACCACCGGGTGACCCAACCGTCAGGCACTCGGACCGGTACGCACAAAGAGACAGAACGGGTGGCCCGCCGGGTCGCACAGGACGCGTACATCGGCCTGGGGCTGGAAGTCCGCAACGGTCGCCCCCAGGGCAAGGGCTCGATCGGCGGCTGACGGCAAATCGTTCACCTCGATGTCCAGATGCATCATCATCTGCTGCTCGGACCGGGTGGAAGGCCACTGCGGACGGGTGAAGTGCGGCTCTGTCTGGAACGACAGCCCGGCGCTGCCGTCGGGCGGTGCGATCTCCACCCAGCCCGGTTCCTCCCTCTGCATCGGCCACCCGAGCAGTCGTTGGTAGAACTGCGCCAACTTGTGGGCGTTCGGTGCGTCAAGAGTGGTCGCAGCCAACGTAAAACGCGGTTGGGGCTTCATGAAGTGCTGCTGCCCGGCTTCGCTGCTGAAACACCGGCCGTCCATCCCTTGGCCGCTGTCGGAGCCTCGCGATGCCCAATTTTCACGGGCCGGGTCACGGCCCCGGTCCTGGATCCGGCTGCACGGCCTCGGTGATTCCGGCTCGGGCCGCTTCGAGTTGCGCGGCGAACGCGATGCCCAGGAACAGCGCCACGCCGGTCAGGTTGGCCCACAGCAGCAGGGCGACGAACGCCGTCAGCGGTCCGTACACGGCGCCGAATGATCCGCTCTTGGCAACGTAGAGCGCCAGCAGCCACGTGGCCGTGATCCACAGGACCAGGTGGACCGCCGAGCCGAACGCGAGCCATGTGTAGCCCGGCTGGTCCCTGCGCGGAGCCCAGCGGAAGATCACCGCCGACGCGACCCAGGCGAGTACCACGCCCAGTGGCACTTCGAGGGGCCTCCACCAGTCGAGCAGCTCGCGGGGCCAGCCGAGGGCCTCCACCACCGCGTTTCCGACGGCGTCCCCCGCGACGAGCACGAGGAACCCCAGGACCATCGGCATGCCCGCTGCGAGGGCGAGGAGCAGGGACCGCCCGTACTTGGTCAGGAACGGCCGGTCGCGTTCGATGCCGTAGATGCGGTTGGCGCCTCGCTCGACCTGCCCCATCGCCGAGGCGAGGTTGAGTACGGCGAAGGCCAGTCCCAGCCACATGGCGACGGCGTTCCAGACTCCGGAACCGGCGCTGCGCGCGGTGGCGTCCAGAGCGTCCTCGATCAGACTCGCACTGGCGCCCGGCACGATCTGGCCCAGGGTGAGTTCGATGATCCGCCCCACGCTCTCCGTGTGCACCGTGGTGGCCACCCCGACCAGCGCGATGGTGAACGGCACCAGGCCCAGGACCACTTGGAACGCGAGCGAACGGGAGTTGGTGAAGCCGTCGGCGTAGCGGAACCGGGCGAACGCGTCGAGGAGCAGTCGGCGGCCTCCGTAGTGCCTCAGTGCGGTGAGCGCCTCGTCTCCGGAAAGCTCGTCCCCGATCATGTCCCGCGTCTGCGGGACGTGCACAACGGTCCCCATCGAGAACGTCTCCTCCTGTCGTTCGTACGGCCAGACGAGGAACGCGATCTTGCCGCCGGGAGAACCGTACAGCCGGACGACTGCGGCGGTCAGTCGTCAGGTGGATTCGTCGTCAGGTGGATTCGTCGTCAGGTGGATCAGGGTGGTTGCCAGGCCCGCTGGTGCGGTGGGACAAGGGAGTGGGCGAAAGAGTGGTGTCCTCCTCGCCGGGCTCCAGGAGGGTGTTGGCGGCGCCGACGATGAGCGGGTCGGGGGTACCGACCGCCTCAAGATCCTTGCTGGTGTAGTCCATGCGCGACAACAGACTGCGCATGGTTTCCAGCCGGGCGCGACGTTTGTCGTTGCTCTTGACGACGGTCCAGGGGGCGCTTTCGGTGTCGGTGGCGCGGAACATGTCGACCTTGGCCTCGGTGTAGTCGTCCCACTGGTCCAGCGAGGCCAGGTCGGTGGGAGAGAGTTTCCACTGGCGCACCGGGTCGACCTGCCGGATGGCGAAACGGGTGCGCTGCTCGGCGCGGGACACGGAGAACCAGAACTTGACCAGCAGGATGCCGTCGTCGGCGAGCATCCGCTCGAAGGCCGGGCACTGCTCGAGGAACAGCTCGTACTGGTCCTTCGAGCAGTAGCCCATCACGCGCTCCACGCCGGCCCGGTTGTACCAGGAACGGTCGAAGAAGACGATTTCTCCGGCCGTCGGCAGGTGTGCGATGTACCGCTGGAAGTACCACTGACCCGTCTCCCGCTCGGTGGGCTTGTCCAGGGCCACCACTCGTGCGCCACGGGGGTTGAGCCGCTCGGTGAGGCGTTGGATCGTGCCGCCCTTGCCCGCCGCGTCGCGCCCTTCACACACCACGATCACGCGTGCGCCGGTGTCCTTGACCCACCGCTGGAGCTTGAGCAACTCGATCTGCAGGACGCGCTTGAGCCGCTCGTACTCCGTGCGGCCGACCTTGCGGTCGTACGGATGGTTCTCGCGCCAGGTCTTGAGGGGGCGGCCGGTCCCGTCCAGGAGGATCGGCCGCTCCTGTCGACTGGTGTCCACGGTCAGCCCGTCCAGGAGCCTGTCGGCCTGTTCAGCGTTCATCACACCACTCCCGTATAAGCCCGTGTACTCAGTATTGGTGCGCGCCCCTCGACTGTCCGGGACAGGATCCGGCGCCAACCACGAAACGGTGAAGGCTTACCTGCCCCGGACACGCCCACCGGTCGGCATGGCCTCGCGGAGGTCAGAAGGGCATACGGCCACGGGTGCGGCGGCCGGCCGAGCCGCTACGGCCCACAGCGCGGGAACTCGTCCGGAACGGCTTGCTGAAAAGCCTGCCCAGGACGCCGGGCGCCTTGCCGCCGGCCCGCGATCCGGCGCCCAGCGAACGCTGCGTGCCGCGTTCGGGGTGACGGGAGAGACGCGGGACGAAGAAGGCCAGCACGGCCAGGACCACACACACTCCAACAACTGCGGCAACGATCACGATTCTGCTCCCTTGACTGGTCGGGAGTACACGAGTGCCCCGTCACGTCCCCCCTATGTGACTGGCGCCCTGGGCGGCTTCTGCCGACCGGTCGACGGCGGCCCGCCAGAGCGACAGCCCCGCCGGGAGTGCACCACCGGTGGGAAGCTGCAGCGGCCCCCACCTCGCGGGGGCATGCGGCAGCACTCGCCCTCGCCCAGGCCATGCTCGGTATTCCCGACCTCATCCGCGTGCCTGACCGCTCTCGACGCGGAAGGACACACCCCGTAGGGCTTATCGGTCTGCGCACTTGTTCCCACGGCGGGTTCCGTCAGCCTCGACGTCTTGGGTTGCTCACCGGCCTGATCACAGGCAGATGCCAGCCGCCTCGTGAACCACCTGGCCGACGTAGTTCACGCGGGCGCCGGGCCCGGCGTCTCGGCGGAACGCTCTTCGACGAGATCCGGCAGCAGTCCGCGCAGCGCCTCGCGCTGGGCGGGACCCATGAACTGACCGAGCGCGTCGGTGACCGTCTCGGCGAGCGAGTCGGAGGCCTCCTTCAGCAGGCGCCGCGCCTTGTCGGTGAGAGCGACCTGGATGCCCCGCTTGTCGCCGCACACCGACTCGCGGGTGATGAGGTCGGAGTGGCTGAGGCAGGCGATCTGGTAGGTGAGCCGGGTCTTGGGGCGACCCAGGAGTTCCGCGATGCGGGTCATGCGCAGGCCCTCCTCGGGCTGCGCGGCAAGCAGACACAGGATCAGGAACTCGTCGTGGGAGACGCCGAGCCGCTCTTTCACGACCGTGCGCAGCCGCTGCTCCACCGCACCCGTCGCGGCCAGCAGAAGCATCCAGGCGTGCAGCTCGGCGGGCAGCAGGCCGTCCCCCTGCGCGGACGGGCATTCGGACAGGCGAGCAGGGTGCTTGTCGAGGTCGGCCATGGGCCAAGTGTAGCTGTTGTCCAATTTTGGAAGACGGGGGTTGTTCAAATTCGGATAACGGGCTAGCGTCAGTCATGCAAATTTGGACGACCTAGCCGACTGGAGAATGACCATGACCGTCGCCGTGGAGACCGGACTGTGGCAGCTCGACACCACCGCCTCGACCGTCGCCCTACAGCACAAGACCATGTGGGGCCTCGTCACCGTGAAGGGCACCTTCGGCGCCGTCCGCGGCCAGGGCGAGGTCCGGCCCGACGGGTCCGCAGTCGGTGTCGTGGCCCTCGACGCCGCCTCCCTGGACACCAAGAGCGCCAAGCGCGACGAGCACCTGCGGTCCGCCGACTTCTTCGACGTCGAGCACCACCCTGAGATCACCTTCGCGGTTCGCAGCGCCGAACTCCGGGACAGTGACACGGTGCAGGTCGTCGGCCAGCTGACCGTGCGCGGCATCAGCAGGTCGCGGTCCTTCACCGCACGCCTGAAGGAGGCGAACGCCGAAGGGCTCACGCTGGAAGCCGAGTTCACCGTGGACCGCGATCAGTTCGGCATCAGCTGGAACCAGCTGGGCATGATGCGCGGCCTGGCCACGATCACAGCGACCCTGCGCTTCGTCCGAGCCGGCGCCTGACAGTGAGCCCGCCGGGTCGCTTGCCCGGTTCGCTCCCCGCTTCGGCAGGCCCGAGCCGCGTGAGCGGGAGCGGCGCTACCTTGGCGAGAGCGCGGTGCCGTACTGGGAAATGGAAGTACATGGCGCCCTTGGTCACCTCGGCGCGGGCGAGAATCTCGCCGACCGTGGCCGCCTCGTAGCCGAACTCGTCGAAGACGGACGCCGCCGCCCGCAAAATGGCGCGGCGTGTGCGGATCGCGCGGCCATTGAAAGGTTGCCCGGCATGAATATCGACAGCGCGTCACGGGCCTCGAAGATCTCCACCGCGACGTCGCAGGGCAGGGCCGCCACCGCCTTGTCATCCGCCGTGACCGGGATCTTCACCGGCCAACACGGCCCCTCCGCGGTGAGGAGCCGGTTTCCGTGTTCCGGCGTCTCGTCGGCCAGGGCACGCCAAGGGGTCCTGACACCACGGCTCCGCATGACTCCACGGTCTTGACTACATCCTGAACGGTGGCGGTGACTTCGTCCTGAGGGATGTCGTGGAAGTGACCTTCTGTTGGCGTGGACGACTGGTGTATCGGCAAGTGACGGTGAGGTTGTGGAGACGGCCGACGTCGGAGGCAGCGTCAGCCAGGGTGTGTGCAGCGCGGCGCCACCGGCGAGCGCGCCGCCGTCACAGGGTTCGCGGCAGCGCGCCACCTGCTCGCAACTACCCTGGAGGATGAGCCGGCCAGGACCGAACGCCCGGCAGGGTTTCTCGTCCACGCCCAGGGCTCCGATGGTGTCGGCGTAGGCGTTGCGCAGCCGCTCGTCAGCGGTCCGCCGCAGCAGTCACCGTCGCGGGATCCACCCCGGTCAGTTCGACGATGCGGTGCGGTGGCACGCCGACGGCCAGTGCCCGTGCGATCAGGCCGTCCCGACCGTCCGCGCAGTCACGGTAGGCGAGCAACTCCTCCTCGACCTGGGCGAACGGCTCCGGTGCCATCAGGTGACGGACCCGGCTCAGTTCCTCATCGCTCAGCGGGACGGGCAGCCGTTCCGCTCCCTCGGGGATGGCCGCTGTCTCCTCCGGTGGCAGCAGGCGCAGGTACGGGGAGGTCGGCGTGCTTCCATGAGCGTCCAGCCACGCGCGCACCGCGGGAGTCTCCATGCACGCGAGATCATCGACGGCGGCGGGGGCCACGCCGAGCGGCGCGGATGCGTCGTCGAGCAGGAACAGGTAGGCGTCGTCGGTCATCCTCGGCTCTCTCTCACTCAACGGGGGCAGATCGACATCCCAATACCCCGCCGCGGCCGAATTACCGTCGGTTCACCGGTGCCGAGTGACCATGGTGAGGAACGCGTCGGTCCATCAACGGCACGGGACGGATCAGCTGCGGCGGCTCCATGACGAACGCCCCGCCGTGGACCGGTATTCACGAGCCCGGACCTTGCGCGGTGGCGCGAAACGGACCGCGCCCGCGGCGGTGTCCCGGTCGGTCAACGCGAGCGTCGTCATCCCCTGCTCGGCCGCGGGTCGGCGGGTGGGCAGCTCCCACCACCCCATCCTTCCCGCGCGCTCCATCCGCCGACTTCGGCGGTTCCGATCTCCTCGTCTCCGCCCGGTGCAGGGCGAGGTGTGCCAGGGGCTGGTTGCGTGTCGCCGGGGTCACAGGAACGCGTGCTGCGGGTCCTCCAACTCATCGGCCTGGACTACGTGATGCCCTGCTACTCCACCGTCGGGCAAGCTGTCCGCCGGCCCCGCCGTGCTCGTCGGATGTGGCGGCGGCCACTGCATCGTGGCTGCCGGGCGACCGGCGTCGTGAGCAACTGGCCGAACTCCCAGCCGATCACCGTCTCGGCGAACAGCGTGCAGCTTGATGCCGGTGTCCTGGGAGATCTGGCGCGGCACCACGAATGTGTGTGCCGACCGGGTCAGGTCAGGCCGGTGTGCTGCGGGCCGTTGGTGGTCCATGCGAGGGTTTCGGCGTCGATCGGGTTCGGCGGCGGCGTGTCGTGGGCGTTGGGCGTGCGGGCGCCCCTGGGCCGGCCGAGTGGTGGGCGGGCAGGTCACAGGAACCGGCGGACGGGCTGCACGGCTGCTTCCCGGGCTCTCTGCACGACGGAGCGTCTCTTCCAGCGGCCGGACTGGATCGGTTCGCTCACCGTGATGTCCGCTTCGAAGTGTTCGTCGAGGGTGGCGGTGAACTTCTCGTCGAGGACGGCGAGCATGATCTCCTCGTCGTGATCGAGGGAGCGGCGGTTGAAGTTGGTCGAGCCGATCAGAGTGGCGACGCGGTCGACGGTGATGACCTTGGCATGCATCATCGTCGGCTGGTACTGGTAGATCTTCACTCCGCAGGCGATGAGGTCCTCGTAGTGGTGCTGGCCGGCCAACTGGCAGACGCGTTTGTCGGTGTGTGGGCCCGGCAGCAGGATCTCCACCCCGACCCCGCGCCGGGTGGCGGCGCACAGCAGCTCGACGAAGTACGCGTCCGGCGAGAAGTAGGCGGTGGCCAGGCGGAAGCGTTCCTCGGCGGATTCCAGCATGACGCGGATCAGGGTCTGCATGTCCTGCCAGCCGATGCTGGCCGAGCCGCGCACCACCTGCACGATCGCGTTGCCCTGCGGGCGGTGCTCGACGAACCGGTCCCGTTCATCGAAGAGTTCGTCGTGGCATTCGGCCCAGTTCTGCGCGAACGCGGCGGCCATTCCGTCCACCGCGGGCCCGCGGACCTCGACGTGCGTGTCGCGCCACTCGTTCTCGTTGCGCGCGTTGCCGCACCATTCCTGAGCGATGCCCACACCGCCGGTGAACGCGGTCTCCTCATCGACGACGAGGACCTTTCGGTGACAGCGGTGGTTCTGTTTGAGCGGGGAGAGGTACAGCGGCTTGCGGAACCAGGCCACCTGCACTCCGGCCTGTTCCATGGTTTCCAGTTGCTCGGTCTCGATCAGCCGGCTGCCGAACCCGTCCAGCAGCAGCCGCACCCGCACACCGGCGCGGGCCCGCTCCGCCAGCGCCTGGGCGAACTCGCGGGCGATGTCTCCCCTCCAGTACACGAATGTCATCATGTCCACCGTGTGGCCGGCGCGGCGGATCGCGTCCAGCATCGCAGCGAAGATCTCATCTCCGTTACGCAAAGGGGTGAGCGCGTTCCCCTCGGTCGCCGCGACCCCTATCAGGCGCTCCAGACGTCGACGTAGCCGCGCGACGCGGTGCTCCACGGACGGTGTGCCGGCCTGTTCGGGGATTCGGGGAGTCAGCTCGGACGGTTCTTGCGTACTGGTCATGGCATCCCCTAACCCGGAACGCGGGGCGGAAACGTGGGCGGCCGCAATGCATACGCGACGGGCCCACTCGTAGGGCCCGGCTGTCGTGACGGCCGGGCCCTACGTGGGATGTGGTGCGGGTTACGTCACCATCGATACCAGCGGCCTCGGCCACCGCCGGTGGTGGTGGAGCGCATCACGAAGCCCAGCAGCCACAGCACCAGCACGGCGAGGGCCACCCACCACAGAATCTTGAGGGCAAAGCCTGCGCCGAAAAGGATCACCGCGAGAAGCAGAACTAGAAGCAGGGCAACCATAGTTATCAACCTCCTGCGGCTCCGTCTGCCCTGCCAATGCTTCTCCATTCCTGGGAAGTTCCTTGTTTGTGAAGGCGCGTTTAGGGCACACGCGGCTTTACCGCGACAGCGGCACCAAAGGCTACGAGGAGGCATGTTCCATGACTGCCGGCGAAAAGGCCAAGGCGAAGATCGAGCAGGCCGAGGGAAAGGCCAAGGAGGCTTTGGGAAGGGCCCTCGGCAACGACCGCATGGCCGCCGAGGGGCAGGCGCAGAAGAGCACGGGCGATGCCCGTGAGGCCAAGGAAAAGGCCAAGGACGCCTTCAAGCACTGACGTGTTGCACCGTTCGAGGGCCTCCCCGGAAAAGATCCGGGAAGGCCCTCGATCTGCTGCGGCGGGTGCCACACGCCTATCGCACCCCGGGTGTTTATCGTCGCTCACGCGTGGCTGGCTCCTTGGCGTTCGGAGGTGACCGCTGCACGGTGCAGGCGGTCCTTCGGACGCGCTCTGTCCCTGCCGCGCCTCTCCCCTGCCCTCCAGGGTTGGCCGCGTAGATGCAGAACGCCGCTGGAGTCAGGACCGAGTGACGGAGTGGCTGTCGGGGTGGAGAGGAAAGAGCTGGTCGAGGCCGACGATGCGCAGCACGCGCAGTGTGTGGGAGGCCAGGACACCGACGAGGAACCTGCCAGGGGTGGGCAGGAAGTCGGCTGTGGCATCTGCGCGCAGGACGAGGACCGGGGGTGACCGCCGGGCGCGAGTCGGACGGCGACCTTCCTCGAAGTCGCCGCCGAGCCGGCGGGGGGAGGCTGTGTGGTGATGGGCGGCCGTCTCCACTCCGGGCACCGGCGGCAGGGTGGCGGGCAGCAGTGACTGCTGGAGCACGGCGAGCGCATCCTGAAGGCGGGCGCGGTCGGCCTCCGCCTGTTTGCGTGCTTCTTCGGCGGCTCTCCGGCCGCGCAGGAGTTCCTCGTCGTAGGCGCGGTGGTCCCGGGCGTCGAAGACGGTGGTGCCGATCAGCACCGCCTCGCCGCCGCTGCCCTGCTTGACCACGGAGGAGACCAGCACAGGCACACTCCTCGTTACCCGGCACTCCCACGCGGCCGGCAGCCGGGGCCTCGTTCTCCTCGCTCCCCCGCGGTCGGCCGTCAGCCAGGTGCCGACTGTCAGCGACACGCTCGAACAGTTCACGATCGCCGCCACACGCCCCGCACCGATCAGCCAGGACCGCTGGGTGCCCCATGAACAGGACGACAGCGGGTAAGCGAATTACGCGATACCGGCAACTCATGATGAACGACAAGGAACGACCCACGGGAAGAGTTCTATGGTCACCCCGCTTGAACATCGGGCATCGGATGAACAGGAAGCCGCAGCGCCCCTGCGATACAGCGCCGCCTGGGACACGGCAGACGCATCGATCGCTGACGCCCGCACGGCCGTACGCACACTGCTGGCCCAGGCCGGCCACGACCCCGGCCAACGGCCGAACCAGGACGCCCAACTCATCGTCAGTGAGCTGGTCACCAATGCGCTGCGCCACGCACCCGGGCCGGGCGCCCTGGCGCTGGAAGTGGCACCTGATGCCGCCCTGCTGCGCATCGCCGTGCGTGACAGTTCCCCTCGCCCGCCCGAAGTGCGAGCACACGACGCCCGCCGCGTCGGCGGACACGGTCTGTACCTGGTCACCCGGCTGTGCGACCAGGTACAGACCATCGCCCTGAAAACCGGCAAACAGGTCGTCGCTCACCTTCACCTACGCAAGCCCACCCCCTAGCGACGTCCGCGGCGGCGCATGCCCGCAGACGCAGGAAGTCGCCGCCCACCGGCGGGATCTGTGTGCGCTCCATGCTCGGGGCGCCCCGTGATGGGCAAGCAGGCGTTCAGGCTGATTTGCTGGGGCACCTGGCGGGCTGCGATGAGGTCCTCGGCTCTCAAGACGATCCCTGCCAGGCGGGCAAGCTGAAGACCGGCGGCGCACATCGCCTCGTAGGCGAAGGTGTGCAGGTCGTCTCGTCGTCCTGCGCGGTGGGCTCGGCAAGGCGGCTGGTCTTCTCCCCGCTGGTGCCGCCCGCGGACGTCCGTGCTTGGGTGAGCGCCCGTGCGGCCTCGCCACAGCGGCGCAGCATACGTCCGAGGTGGACGACCAAGTCCCGCAGGGAGCCCTGACGATGGCGCCGTCAAGGATGTGGTGGGCGCACCGGTGCCGGGCGGCAGGCGGCAGGCGGCAGGCGGCAGGCGGCAGGCGGCAGGCGGCAGGCGGCAGGCGGCAGGCGGCTCATCGTTGCGGTCCCGATCCGGTTTCGGTCGACCGGTCATGGTTGCCGTGCCAGTCCAGTATCAGGACCGTGGCGTCGTCCTTGAGGTTGCCATGGCAGGCGTCAAGCACCGCGGCGGTCAGGCTTCTGACAGCTTCTCTTGGATGCAGCGCGCGGGTTTCGTGAACGACCGACACCAGATCGGCGGCCGCGGCGCCGCGGTCCTGCATCCCGTCAGTGACCAGAATCAGGCGGTCTCCGGGGCGTAGTTGCAGTTCCTGTACGCGGTAGGGGGTGGGTGCCGCCACACCGAAGGGCAGGTTGACGGCGAGTTCGACCTCCTCGACGGTGCCGTCGCGCAGCCGCAGTGGCCAGGGATGGCCGGCGTTGACCAGTTCACACAGGCCTGTTGCGAGGTCGACGCACAGCAGCTGTCCGGTGGCCAGGCCCCGGCTGTGGCGCAGCATGGCCTGGTGGGCGTGGTTGGCTTGCTTGAGGGCGTCACAGCCGCTGCGGCGTGCCCGCCGCAGCGCGCCGACCAGCAACGTGGCCAGCAGAGCGGAGTTCGTGTCGTGGCCCATGGCGTCGGTGATGGACAGGTGCAGGGTGTCACTGTCGAGGGTGTAGTCGTAGGTGTCACCACCGATGTCGTCGGCCGGGACCAGCCCCGCGGCGAGGGTGAACTGAGCCGCCTCGCAGCAGGAAGCCGAGGGAAGCAACTGGTGCTGGATCTCCGCGGCCAGGCTGGTCTCGGTGGTGCGCCGGCCCAGGTGGTAGAGATCGGTGAAACGGCCGTCCGTGACGATGATGTAGGCCAGCGCGTGCGCCGCGTCGCGGACCTGCCGGATCACGGCGTCGTCGGCGGACTGCAGGGTCACCTCCAGGACGCCGATGCAGTCACCGCGGTTGGTGACCGGCGTGATGACCCGTCGGCCGCCCTGGCCGTCCGGTTCCACATGCTGGCGCTGACTCCGCAGAACACTGTCGTAGACGCTGCCCTGCAGAGCGATCGGCTCGGCATGCTCCGCAACCTCTTCGCCGGCCGCGGCGAGCCGTACCAGCCGCTGACCGATGAGGTCGACGAACAGGAAGGACACACGCTCCGCACCGAACCGCTTCTGCAGATCGTGTGCTACCACATCGACAGACTCACTGGGCGGCGCCGCCTCCGCAGCGGCCAGCAACTCGCCCAGTTCCAGATCTCCACCCTCCACGACAACCTCCCATCGGCTGCCGCAACTTCTTCCCCGAGTCTCCGCAACATCACACAATGCGGCCACCTTGCCTGGTCAGGACAGTCAGCCAGGCCCGTGCAAGTAGGTCCCGCGGCCGTCAAGCGTCGTCCGCGAGCGGCCGCGCGGCCAGTGCGTCGACGGCTGTGGAATACAGGGCGGCTGTGCACGACGATCGGCGCGCTGCTCACGCTTCCCGCTGTGCCCCTCCGACGCCCTGCAGCTGGTGGTGAGGAGCAGGGCCACCTCATCGACCCCGAGGATCCGGCCCACATCTCACCGTACCTGGCCAAGCGCATCCGCCGCTCGGCGAATACTCCACCCATGAACTCGGCGTTCAGCCCGAGGCGTACGACCCACACCTGAACGTCGACTCCAGCCCGCTGGGCGGGGACGGCCGCACGGACGGGCTACGGCCAGGCCGCTACCCCCGTCCCACAGGAAGACCTTGCGCAAGGGACGGCCGGCGCGGTGCAGACTCGTCGTTGAGGAAGCTGTCACCGGGTACACGCGTTTGCGGCGCACGACCACGATCCCCAGGTCCCGTCCGCTGCTCTTCGGCCGGCGTGTGAGCTACGGGCCGCGGAGCCGTGCACTTCGGGTTTGGTTTCCGGGGCCGGAGCGTCAGCTGTTGGCCAGGGTGCGGCCGAGGAGGGGGAGCAGGCGGTCCCAGTGGCGCTGCAGTGCGGAGGGGTTGAAGGCGTCGGTGTCGGACATGGTGAAGCCGTGGACGGTGCCGGGGTAGATCTCGGAGGTGTAGTCGACACCTGTGGCATCGAGCGCCTGGTTGAGCTCGCCGAGGGCCTCGGGCGTCATGTCGGTTTCGGCGTGGCCGAGGTGGACCTGGGCGGTGAGCTTGGCGAGAAGGCGGTGCAGGCCGTCGGGCCCGTCGGCGCCCACGGGGCCGTGGAATCCGGCGACGGCGGCCACCTGGCCGGGGTGGGCCGCAGCGGTGCGCATCGCCAGGAGGCCGCCTATGCAGTAGCCGGTCACGGCGACCGGTCCGGCGGCGACCTCGGGCTGGGTGGTGAGGAATCCGAGGTAGGCGTCGGCGTCGCTCAGGACACGTTCGGCGGTGTGCGCCTCGATCAAGGGCATCAGCTGGGCCATGACCGCGGGCCGGACCTCTTCTCCGATGTGCTCGGGAAGTTCGATCACCGGTGCCGGGCCGTGCCGGTAGAAGAGGTTGGGGACGAGCACGTAGTACCCGTGCCCGGCCAGTTCGCGGGCCATCTCCCGCAGCACGGGCCGGATGCCGAAGCCGTCCGCGTACATCAGCACCCCTGGGTGCCGCTCGCCGTGGTCGGGGATGGCGGCGAAGGCGTCGGCCTGGCCGTCCGTGGTGGGGACCTGCAGTGTCCTGGTGGGCAAGAGCTTCCTTCCTTGGAGTTCACTCGACAAACGTTCGTCGCACTAACGTTTTCGGCGCGAGTGAACGTATATCGTTAGTCGCACTAACGCAATGCATAGGATGGCCGCCGTGATCAGAGACGAAGCCGGGAACGTGCCCCACGTCGACGTCGGCGCGCGCAAGACACCCGACAGGCTGCGACGACGGGCGAGCCGACTGTTGTCGCAGGTGTCCGTGCGGTCGGACCGGCTGATCAACGAAGGGCTGGCCCAGGTCGACGCCCGCAAGTGGCACTACGCCGTGCTCGCCTCACTGCAGGACATCGGTCCGGGGAGCCAAGCGGCGCTGAGCGAGCGCACCGGCATCTACCGCAGCGACATGGTCGGCGTGCTCAACGAACTGGCCGAGCGTGACCTTGTCGAGCGCGCGCCGGATCCCGACGACCGGCGCCGCAACATCATCACCATCTCGCCCCAAGGCCGCCGTTACCTACCCCGTCTCGACAAGGTCCTGGACGACCTCCACGACGAACTGCTCGCGCCGCTGAGTCCGGCCGAACGCGACCAGCTCGTGCAGTTGCTCATCCGCTTGCTGGACCACCACACCCGGACCTCCTGAGCCGCGTAGCGGCGTCCGGCATCAACGATGCCACGCATCGGCCGCCGAACCGTCGGCGTGGCCGGCATGGCGATCGCCGCCCTGGGATCCGTGCCGATTACCCGGCTGTCCGCCGAAGTCAGCGTGTGCACGGGGTCGTTGCCCGGCTTTGTCGTGGCCCCGTCGGCCTCGGCACCGCCACCGCCACCGCCACCCCCGCCGTGCCGGCTTCGTGATGGACCACCACGAGGCCGGCCTCCCCTCCGGCGTCGTCAACACCTTCCACGAGGTGGGCGGTTGGGTCGTCATGGCGGTTGTCTCCACGATCACCGCGTCCGGCTTCGAGTCCGGCTCCGTCGGCGGTTTCACGGACGCCTTCACCGTCTGCGCCCTCGCGGCGGCCACGAGCGGTATGGGCGGCCTGGGCCCTCGTACCGCGCGGCAAGCCAGACGGCCGGGGGCCCTCACCTGCACTGACCGCGATCTACTATGCCCTTGCGTATTCAGTTGCGCGTCGGCGGCGAAAAGGAGTCAGGGCCATGCGACGGCTGGGGGGGACTTGGAGGCGGAGATCATGGACCGCCTCTGGACGTGGAACCGTCCGGCGACGGTGCGCGAGGTCGTGGACGACCTCAACAAGACCCGTCCGGTCGCGTACACCACGGTGATGACCGTCACCAACATCCTCTACAACAAGGGCTGGTTGCTGCGGGGCAAGCAGGGCCGCGCGTGGCTGTACTCGCCGGTGCGCAGCCGTGAGGCGTACGCCGCCGCGCTGATGGAGGACGGCCTGGGAGCGAGCAAGGACCGCCCGGCCGCGCTGGTCCGCCGCTCGGCATTGGCTGACGCATTCTTCCGAGGTTGGTGCGGCGCGACCGCGAGGACGTGACGATGGAGGTGAACCTCAGCGTGGCGGGACGAGTGGGGCCATCGGCAACAGGGGGCGAGCCTGTCCGCGCGCCGGAGCCGGCGGATTGATGCGAACAGCCGGTCCGTCGAGAGACCTTCGCCTTCAGGCGGTCATCATCAGCAGCATCGTCGCCATCGAGCCGCCCATGCCGATGTGGCCGGCCAGGCGCGCGTTCGGTGCGGAGAGCATCCCGGGGGCACGGGCCGCTCGGCGGTGGCGGGCCTTCGGGGCGGCCAGAGCGGGTGATCCGCCCGACTCCCGCATCCGGGCACGTGCGGCCAGAGCCACGAAGAAGAGGAAGTAGGCGGCCAGGGCCCAGAAGGCAACGCGCCACAGGAGCGCGGAGCCCGAGGTGGCGGCGGCCTCGGTCACGCCGTGGGCGTTCGTGCTCTCCATCCCGGCCATGGCCCCGTGTCCGTGCCCGGAAGAACCGGCCAAGGCGAGCGTCGGTCCCGATGTGGCGCCGGGCATGGCCAGCGTCATCAGCACCATGGCGGCGCTGCCGATCACCGGATGGGCGGCGTGCCGCAGATGGCGCACGCCGCTTCGGGTGGCATGCCGTACGGACAGGGCCACGCCCCCGAGACAGAGCACTGCGAACACCGCCGCCCACCACATGCCGTACGTCCCGTAGAGAACCGCCGTCGGAGGCGCGGCCATCACGGCCATTCCCCCGCCCATCACGACCTCGGCCCCCGCTTCGAACCGGGCCCAGCCGCTGACCAGTGCCATACGCACGAGGTTCCCGACGGCCACTCCCGCGCCCAGCACCACCAGCGTCCAGCCAAGAAGGTGTCCCGTCACGTCGCCACCCTTCGCGGGACCCGGAGTCCGGCTCACCGCTCGTCGACTGCTACGTACCTGCTTAGTACGTAGCAGTCGAGGATCCGACTCAGAGGGGTACGCGTGGCATCCGGAACGAAATAGCCGAGCAAGCTCGCCATATACCCCCCACGGGTATAGCCTGCCGGTGAACCGAGGGACAGGTCGTCATGGACGAGAAAGGGGATGAAAGGGCATGGACCACAGCGCTCACCACGACGGCGCCGCGCACGACCACGCCGCCACCAGCGCAGGCCATCACGACCACCACGGCCACTCCGGCCACTCCGGCCACTCCGGCCATGGGACGTCCCATGGGGGACACGGCGGCGCGTCCTGGCCCATGGCGGCGAAGGCGACGCTGCACTGCCTGACCGGGTGCGCCATCGGCGAGATCCTCGGCATGGTCATCGGCACCGCCCTGCTGTGGGGCAACGTGCCGACCATGGTTCTGGCCATCACGCTCGCGTTCGTGTTCGGCTACTCGTTCACCCTGTTCGCGGTGCGGCGGGCCGGTCTGGACTGGAAGAGCGCGATCAAGGTGGCCCTGGCCGCCGACACGGTCTCGATCGCGGTGATGGAGCTGGTCGACAACGCGATCATCGCCCTCACCCCGGGAGCGATGGACGCCCATCTCGACGACGGACTGTTCTGGTCGGCCCTCCTTGGCGGGTTCGCGGTCGCCTTCCTGATCACCACGCCGGTGAACAAGTGGATGATCGGTCGCGGCAAGGGCCACGCCGTCGTCCACGCCTACCACTGACGGCACAACCGACGGGGCAACTGCCAAGGCTCGGGGGTTTGTCCACGAACCCTCTGGCGAGCCCCTGTGGCCAGTCGCACGCCTTCTACGGCTCCTACGGCGGGAAGGCGTAAGAGTTCCAGGGAAGTTGAGGAGCGATGCCTGCGGCTGGGGCATTCGACTACCGGTCGCGCAGGTCCCGGCGAGCGAGCGGCCCTGTAGGCGGTGGCCGGGTTGGCTGAGGCGCCGCGGGCGGGCCGCCAGGTGCCGTGGCAGTCGGTGAAGGGGTACCAGCGTTCGTCGGCGCCGAGGCGGAGTTGGATGCGCGCGGCCGCATCGGTGATCTGGTTGTCCTGACTGGCGAGCGTGGCCAGCGGTGCGGGCCGGTGCGGCTGGATCGCGGACTACACCCGCCGCGGCTTCATCGACGGACGCGTCGCCCGCCTGATGACCGTGTCGGTGCGACCCGGCAAGCCGAACACGGCCGCCTCCGGCTTCCTGTCCCTGGGCGGCTGCGCAGCGGCCTCCGCGTCACGCGCGCGAACGGGGCATCTCTGTCCGCCCCAGGTGTCATCACTGCCCGTTCGGAAGGTGAGGGCCTGTCAGGGGGCGGCCGGTGGTGCGAACAGTGCCTGGACGGTTTCGGCGGCCAGGTCGCGCAGCCAGGTGTGGGCGCGGTCGTCGTCGTAGCGCTGGTGCCACAGCAGGTACAGCGGGACGGCGGGCATCTGGAGGGGCAGGGGCAGTGTGATGAGGCCGAGTTGGTCCCGGGACGCGCGGGTGACCGCGTCGGGGAGGGTGAGCACCAGGTCGGTGTCCGGGGCGAGTTGCAGCGCGAAGGCGACGGTGGGCCCGGCGGCGACGACGTGGCGCTCGTGCCCGCACGCGGTCAGGGCGTCGTCGATCGGGTCGCGCAGGCGTCCGCGCCTCGAGACGATGAGGTGTTCGGCGGCCGCGTAGCGCTCGATGGTCAGCGGACCTTCGGTGAGTGGGTGGCCGGGTCGGACGGCGACAACGAGCTGATCGCGGCCGAGGAGGCGGTGGCGGATGCCGGGGAGCGTCGGCCGGCTGTTGTTCATGGTCATGACCGCCCCCGAAATCCTGACCACCCCGCCGACCGTCTATGTCTCGGGCAACGACGAACACGCGAAGAAGACCGTCACCGGCCTGCTGGGCGACCTGGGCTGGCAGCCCGCATGGATCGAGGACCTCGGGGACATCACCACAGCCCGCGCCACCGAGGCCATGATCCTGGTCGTGCCCCACATCCTGCGCCGACACGGCTTCAAGCCCTTCGCCGTCTCCCTCGCCCGCTGACCCGCCGCAGACGCGCCACGAAGCGGGAGCGCGCCCCGTATGAGGAAGCCGTCCGCGATTTCGGGCGGTCTCGGTGGACTCCACGATGGTGCGTGCTCACCAGCACGCGGCCGGAGCCCGCGAAAGGGGGCCCCAGCCGGCGTGTCCGGACACCGCCTCCCTGGTCACGCCTCCCGCAGCACCGGAGCAGGCCGCTCCCCCGACCCCCGGATGATGAGGCGGGTGGGGACCGTGATGGTTCGGGCGCGCGAGCGGTCCCCGTCCAGGCGATCCAGAGCGGTGGCCGCCGCGGTCCTGCCGATTTCCTCGGGGTCCTGGGCGACGACGCTCAAGGCCGGTTCGAGTGCCTCGGCGAGGGCCACGTCGTCGAAGGCGACGACGGCGATGTCCTTCCGGCCGGTGCGGGCGAGTTCGGTGACGATGCCCAGCGCGACGATGTTGTTGCCGGCGAACAGGGCGGTGGGAGGATCGGCCAGGCCCAGGAGTTGGGAGGTGGCGCCGGAGGCCCCGTGCTGGTCGTGGGCGTTGGTGACGAGGGAGCGGTCGGCGGGGAGTCCGGCTTCCTGGAGGGCGGAGCGGTAGCCGGCCAGGCGTTCGCGGCGGGTGTAGAGCTTGGTGGGGAGGTCACCGATGAAGCCGATGCGCCGGTGGCCGTGGGCGACCAGGTGGGCCACGCCGTCGTGGGCGCCCGCGCGGTTGGTGCTGACGACGCTGTCCGTGGCCAGGCCCGATCCCGGGCGGTCGAGGAAGACGACGGGCAGGCCGGCGGCGCGGGGGGACTTGAGGTGGGAGTGGTCGGCGCCGACGGACGGCACGACCATCAGGATGCTGATGCGGCGGGCGAGGAACTTGTCCGTCAGGGCGCGTTCGCGGTCGGGGTCGTCCGCGGAGGAGCCCATGAGCAGTGTCAGTCCGCGTTCGCGGACGGTGTCCTCGATGGCGCGGGCCACGGCTCCGAAGAAGGGGTTGCCGAGGTCGGGGATGACCAGTCCGACGGTGGTGTCCGGTCCGCCGACGCGGATGTTGCGGGCCATGAGGTTCGGTTGGAAGCCGAGCTTGGCCACGGCGGCCAGGACCTGTTCCCGGGTCTGGGCCGAGGCGGGGCCGTCCTCGTTGAGGACGCGGGAGACGGTTTTGGCGCTGACGCCCACTTCTCGGGCGACGTCGGCCAGGGTGGGGCGGCGGTTGGCTGCCATGGAGGAAACGGTCTCCTGTGCTCGTCACGCAC
>NZ_JBHVDX010000018.1:0-77297 GCF_042802555.1 Streptomyces sp. NPDC057474
AATCGGGTGTCCAGGGGTTTCGCGCCGGCGGCAGGCCGGTGGCGGGCCTGCCGACTGCTGGTCAGCGGCGCGGCGGGCGGCTGTGCGGGTCCGGTGCGGCGGGCCTCGGCGAGGCCGGGGGCGCGGTCCGGACGCTGGCCGGGTTGGCGGGAGGCGTGGCGCGACCGGTGCCGGCCTGCGGGCGTCGGTTAGCTTCGCCCGAGTGGGCGGGGAGCTGGGCGAGGCGGCGCAGTCGCCAGACCAGGACGTCGTTAACGTCCTCGGCCGTGTCGAGTTCGCGCATGGCGATGGCCTCCTTCAGGAGGGCCTTCGGGTCGTAACCTGCCTGCTCGGTCTGAGCCAGGGTGGCGGCCAAGGCGTCGTTCTTCGTGCTCGTGCCGGGTCGGGTGCGGTTCTCGGGCAGGACGGTGCGGATGGTGGTCTCGTAGGCACGGCGCTGGGCTTCCGGCAAGGCTCGTCCCTGGTCGCGCAGGGACTGCATGGGTGTGGCGGCGGCTTGGCGGTAGGCGGCGCGAAGGTGCTCGGCGGCCTGCCGGGAGGCTTCGGCCTGCTGGGCGTGACCGCGTGCGGAGTGCCAGCGTGCTGCGGCCAGCGCCACCAGGACGAGGGTGGAGACGAGCATGGCGGTGGTGCCGCCGTCTTCTCCTCGGCCGAGCGCGCCTCCGGCCTGGATGATGCCCCGGGCCGCCGAGCGGATCGCCCGGGTGTCGGCGCGTTCGGCTCGGACGTGGCTGCGGGTGGCGCGTTCGAAGGAGCGGGCGGCGGCGCCGAGTTCGGCGCGGGTGGCGGCCGGGGAGGTCAGGGCGACCGCGTCCAGGAGTTCGCCGACTCCGACGAGTTGGCCTGCGGCTTCGTCGTCGTCGCTGTCCAGGAGGACTGCGGCTCGCTCGGCGATCCCGGTCGCGGTGCGTCGCCACCGTGCGGGAGGCGACCAGTTCGACCGGCCGCTGTCTGCTTCCGGCAGCGGGGCCTCGTCGGGGGTTCCGCCGGCGAGGCGGCGCTGGATCTTCGGATAGGAAAGGTCGGGGGCCAGGGTCGAGCCCGCAAACCAGACCGGCTCGCGGTCGCGGTTGCGGTCTCCGGGCAGCGCGACCGTGTAGCCGAGAATGTCGCCGGAAGGCGCGTGCCGCAGCTTGACGCGCAGGCCCGCCTCGCGAAGGCGGGTGAAGAACTCGGCTTCGCTGGCGGCTCCGGCGACGGCCTGGCGGACGGCTTCGCGCAGCGTCTCGCGCGGTGTCTCGGGTCGGCCGGTCCGCTCGGCTTTGAAGCGCTCGGCGCTGGTGGGCGTCTTGGCTCCGGTGCCGTCGCCGGGCTTGAGCCGACGCAGGCCCATCTCCTGTTCGATGCGACGGCATTCGGCCTGAGCCTTCTTGAAGTCGTAGTTCATCCTCGGGCGGCGCAGGTCGCCTCGGACCATGGTGGCGAGGATGTGGATGTGGTCGTCAGCGTGGCGCACCGCGACCCAGCGGCAGCCGTCAGGATCGCCTTCGGGGGCGAGGTTGACCGCGTGGACCAGACGGCGGGCGACGGTGTTCCACTCGTCGTCGGTCAGGGTCCGGTCGCCGGGGTCGGTACGGACCGAGCAGTGCCAGACGTGCTGGGCCGGCGCCTGGTCGCCAGCCTGCTTGACCCGCAGGTCCAGGGCAGCAGTGAGCCGGGCGAGGGTGACCTTGGGGTCAGTGTCGGGGCTGGTGTCACGGCCGGGGTCGGGGGCGAAGCCGTCCCAACTGCCGACGAGGTGGGGGTCCGTGTGCTCGTCGCGCTTGCCGGGGCCGTACAGGTAGACGAGCAGGCCGTGGGTGCGCGAGCCGCGTCGGATCTTGGGGACCATCAGAGGCGCTTCTTCACCAGGATGTCGGCCGCGTCGTCCACGCGGGTCAGGACGCGGTTCACGGTCGTCAGGGCGCGGTCGAGTTCGCCGGGGAGGGGCTGTCCTCCGGCGTTGTAGACGAAGGCGATCTGGTTGATGTTGTTGCCGACACGGGAGATGGCGGTGCGCAGAGCGGCCAGCTCGTCGATGGCGGCATCGAGCTGTTCGTTGGTATGCACGATGGTCGAACCGCGGGCGACAGCGAGGCCGGCGGCGGCGAGGAAACGGGCCACGGTGACGGCGCGCTGCTTGGCGGCGGCCCACCAGGTACGGAACACTGCACTGGACGAAATTCGAAGCTAACGTACACTGCAATTGCGCCAATCCGTCAACTGCGATGTCGGCACCTGAGACGCGCAGGCACGTGATCGCCACTGGAGTGGATAGGATCGCGGTCATGAGGAAGGGCTGGAGATGACCGAGAAGCGCGAGCGCACCTTCGCGGAGTTGCTCGACTACCTGTTCAGGGAGGTACACCCGAAGGGGCGCGGCTCGTACACGTACGCGGAGGTATCACAGGGCATCCGGGACACCTCCGGCGGAGCCGTCTCAGCAAGCGCCATCCAGCAGCTCCGCACCGGGACCAACACGAACCCGAAGATGCAGACCATCCGGGCGCTGGCCGGCTTCTTCGGCGTGCCTCCCGGCTACTTCTTCGACGAGGAGGTAGCCGAGCGGATCACCGCCGAGCTGTCACTACTCGCGTCCATGCGGGACAACCACGTGCGAGATGTCGCCCTCAGAGCCTCCGGCCTTTCGACGGAGACCCTTGAGACGATCAAGGGGTTCATCGAGCGGGCCCGCACCCTGGAAGGGCTTGCCGACGACGAGACGTCCAGTCGGTAAACACAGCGCGACCGGGAGGCGTACGGCCGCCGACCGGGTCGAAGCTGTGACGCACGCCACTCTCGATATTTCGTGCGTGCCCCATGGCGGCGCCGGGGTTTATTGCCGCTCTATTCAGCCTTGATCAAGTGATACCGAATCAGGTGCATTCCTTGAGCGTCGCGCCGTTGAGCGGAATTTGAGCATGCAATTGGCATATCCACTTGAAGGTTGACGTACTGTTCGCATGCCGGAATACGGGGTTCCGGTGCCGCTTCTGCTGCGGTCACGTACAGCGCCACCTGCGGAGCCGAGTTGTACCTGCGTAGTCGACGAGAGCAGCCGGGTGACGGACGTCAAGGGCGCCCGGACTTCGAGGACCTGCTCGCCTCAATCGAAATCCCGGACCCTTTCGACGTCCAGGTCTTCTGTGACCGGATCGCAGAGAAGCGCGGTCGTGCGCTCCACCTGCACAGCGTCCCCGGCATCTCGGGTACCGACGCCCCGTGCGGTGTGTGGATCGCTACCGAGAAAGCCGACCACATCTTCCACGAGGCAGAGACCAGCCCGCTGCACCAAGACCACATCATCCTGCACGAGATCGGCCACATGCTCCTGGGCCACACGTCGATCCTCGACGGTGTCCAGTCGGCAGGCGGCTTGTTCGCGGACATCGACCCCGCCACCGTGGTCAGTCTCCTCACCAGGGCCAGCTACGGCACCGAGGACGAACGGGACGCCGAGCGATTTGCAGGGCTGATCGCCGGCAAAGCCGCCGCCTCCCGCACCAGCAAGGTCACACAAAGCAGTGTCCTCCAGCGCCTGGGCGACGCGCTCAGCGACTCGTAAGGGCGCCCGGAATGATCGACACACTTCCTGCGGTCCTGCTGTGGCTGGTCGCCGCGTGGCGCACCCCGGCCGCATGGCGCGATTCCGGCAAGCGAGTCCTGTGGACCGCCTTTCTCGCCCTCGCCGTTGCCATGACGCTCAGGTTGTCCTTCGTCGCCGTACCCGTGGATGCCGCCCTCGGGGTCAACAACCTGAGTTCTCTGGGCAAGCACATCGGCGGCATCGTCGCCGCGCATGCGGTGCTGACCTTCGTGCACAACATGGCCGAGGAGAAGGCGTCCGGGCTCAAGTCCTCCCGCCTCCACCTTTTCGTCCCCGTCGGCGCGGCAGCCATCATCACGATGCTGTTCTTCGCCACTCCGCAGCCGCACGAGGCGGTAGACCTGCTCACCGAGTACGCCACCGACTGGCGCATCGCCGCCTACGGAGGAGTGTGGACGGCGTACCTTGGCGCGGCACTGTTCAGCGCCTCCAGGCTGTGCTGGCGCTGGGGCCGGCAGCCCGGCACCGGCCTCCTCGGCCGCGGTCTGCGTCTCACCGGCATGGGCACCACCGTCGGCATCGTCTACGCCGCGCACCGCGTGGCCTTCGTGATCCTGGGCTTTCTGGGACACAGCGTCATGCCGGCCAGCACGAGCGAGGCGATCAACGGTCTCCTGCTCTTCACCGCATTGATCTTCATCGTGACCGGCAGCACGCTGCCCGCCGCCGGACGGCTGCACCGCTGGAGCCGCGAATACCGCGACCTGCTGCAGTTGTATCCGCTCTGGCTCAACCTCACGGAGGCTGTACCCGACGTCCGGCTCGACCCGCCGCAGCGCAGGACATCCGAGACTCTCCACCTGCGTCACGTTCACGGCCGACTGTATCGCCGCACCATCGAGATCCGTGACGCCGTTCTGGCCCTCAGCGACCACGCCCCCAGCAACCTGCACGACCAGGCCCGCGCCCACGTCGCGGCCTCCGGCCTCATCGGCGCGCAGGCCGACATCGCCGCGGAAGCCTGCTGGATCATCGGCGCCAGACAGGCCCGGCAGGCCAGCGAGCCCTCGTCCGGCGAGGCCCGCCCTCCCGCCAGCGGCGGCAGGGATCTGCCCAGCGAGATCCACGCGCTGAAACAACTCGCCAGGGCCTACGACTCCGACCTCACTCGCACCTTCGCCGCCAAGCTCGACCACGCCCGAACGCTGGAGATAACGCAGTGACCGAGTCCCGCACGGCCCGCCTCATCACCGACACCCTCGCGCCGGCCAACCTCGTCATCGCGATACTGCTGATCATCGGCTGGCACAGCGCGAGCAGCGTCACGGGGCTCGGATGGGGCGTGCTGGCAGCCCTGTTCTGCGGCGGCATCCCGTTCGCCGTCATCATGCTCGGCGTGAAGCGCGGCCACTGGACCGACAAGCACATACGAGTCCGTGAGCAGCGAGCCGTCCCCCTCCTCGCCACGACGGCATCGGTGCTCATCGGCATTTCACTGCTTGTCGCCCTTGGCGCTCCCCGCCAGGTCTTCGCCCTGGTCGTCGCCATGCTCGTCGGCCTCATCGTGACCATGATCGTGACTGTCTGGTGGAAGGTCTCGGTACACACCGCCGTTGCCGGCGGGGTGGTCGTGATCTTGTTGCTCGCGTACGGCATGAGCATGGCGCCGCTGATGCTCGGAGTCGCAGCCATCGGCTGGTCCCGCGTTGCCCTCCGCGATCACACCCCCGCCCAAACCGTCGTTGGCGCCCTGCTCGGCGGACTGGCAGCCGCCGTTGTATTCAGCCTGATGCGCTAAGAAGCAGTCCTTCCGAATGTGATCGCTGACTTTCCGCTGGTCAGGCATGGTTTCGGTGTTGCCGAGGGAGGCTTGGACCGTTCTGTTCGTCGAGGGCGGTGTGGAGGCGGTCGGTGTCATCGGTGAGAGGCTTGCTGAAGGAGCGGGAGCGGGTGGCCCGGGTGGCCGTGGAGGAGCTTCAGTCGGAGGCGGACCGGATCCTGGCCGCTCTCGGTGAAGCCGAAATGGTGCTGGGGAGCGCCGGGCAGAGGATGGAAGCTGTCCTCGCGCATGTCGTCGCGGACGGTGACGCAAGTACGCGACGCCTGGTTACGCCACCAGTCCTGGACGACGTCCCGTACGGACTCGGCCCGTGGGCCGGCACTGACTGCGCGCCGCACTGTATCGACGGCGTGTCGGCCCACCGTGCCGACGGGGCCGGTCTCGGGGTCCGCGACCATGCGACGGAGCAAGGAGCGCGGCCCGTATCGGGTGTCGTCGGTTCAAGTTCCGCGGACTTGAAGCCAACGGCATGGTCACCTGCTACCGGATGGCTCGGGGCTTGGTGCCCTGCGCCTTCGTTCGGCGGCCAGCCCCAGATTCCCCGGCGGACTGCGCTTCCTTCTTCGCCAGTTTCCGCACCGCCTCCCTCTCCCAGTTCTTCTCCCGGGCCAGTTTGATCCGCCGCTCCCGCTGCGCTTCCTCAGGGGTCAGCCGCATGTAGGCGAGCGCGATGTTGGGGAGACTGCGCTGGCGATCGATGCCCCGGTCCGCGACGGGGACGGGTCGGGAGGCCGGGAACTCCTTGTAGCTGGCGGCCCGGGCCTTCTTCTTCCGCTTAGCCCCGGGTGATTCCATGAGTCCGGGCACCGCCGTGCTCGACGGCTTCCTGGCATTGGCCGGAGCAGCGGGCGAGGCCCTCTTCTTCCGCTTCCCCGTCGGTTTTCCGTGCCTGGTCGCGGCGGGGCTCGATGGCTTCTCCGTCCTGACCGGTGCGGCGCCCAGCCCGTTGCGCCGCCGCTCTGCGTCACGGGCGAACGCCAGCTCCTGCAGTACACGCAGACGCCGGAGTTCCTCCTGCTGCCGGGACAGCCGCTTCGCGGCTTTGCTCCGCTTGTCCTCGGCCTTCACCGGCGGCTTGCCAGCCGGACTATTCCCGGAGTTGCCCATCACACCCCCACAAGTCACCGATCCGTGCGGACGAAGACCCACCATCCGCTGCGGCCCTCCCCCCAAGCAGCTGCCCCCCTGCGCTCACACCCCACCACTAGGACAGGAGATGCGGGAACAGCCGCCTGACCAGCGTAAACGCTGGGTCTCGTCTGGTGAAGGGGGCTGCGGCTGCTGTGTCAGTCAGCCAGAAGAATGTGGCAACGCGACCAGTCGACCGTCCACTCGCCTTCGACCTTGTAACCGGCCTCGCGGTGCACCTGCTCCGTCGCACGTTCCAGGAGGCTGCGCAGCCCTTCCAGCGTTCCGGGGTCCTGCGACTCACCGTCGGGTTCCAGGACGTGGGCGCGGTACATCACGTGCTGACTTCCGGCACGCGTCCCCACGACCTGGACGGTGGGCGCGTCGCCGTTGTTCTCGACTGAGACGTGGCAGCGGAACTCGCTCGATTCTCCGTCCAGGTCGTCATAGGAGCAATCGATGTCCTCGGTTTCGTCCAGGGGATTGGTGGCGTCGTTTTCGCAGAAGTGCCACACGAGGTGCCATGACCCGGCCGCGTTCCAACTCTCAGCGTTCAGCTTCAGTTGGGCGACTTCAGTGAGGACGGTGAGACTCCGGAGCGACCACGCGTGGAAGTCCGGCGGGAATTCGCCGCTCAGGGCGTAGGACGGATCCTCACCGATCCCGCCGGCGTAGGCGGCCACGAGTTCCAGGACGTAACCGTCGTCGTCGACGCCTGCATGGGCCCGACGTTCGTCTACCTTCGCGTAGCGCTCCTGGTCGGCCTCGCAGTGCCAACAGAGGCCAGGCATGCCTTCCCACGTGCAGGCATCCGTCTCCTCAACCTCGACTGCCCCGGCATCCGCGAATGCAGGGGCCGGTTCCTCGCTCGGAGCAGGGGCGGCCCGGTACGGGTTGAGGCAGACTGCCTCCAGTCGCGCCTGTCCGGCACGGCTGTTGCTCAGCCACTCGGGCACCTCGTCGCGTGTATCGACCGCACGTGCCTGCAGGGGTCGGTCCGCGCCGCGGTAGAAGGCGATGTCGCAGGAGTCGTTGAGCCACTGGTCGAAGATCTCGTCGGTCCCCGGCCGGCCGAGGCCGCTCGACTCGGCAGTGCGGAACAGTTCCCGCGCGGTGGCGAGGTCGATGACCGGCAGGCCCGCGCGGCCTGGCTCTGTCTCGGAGGGTACTGGCATGTCGGGCAGCCCCGGAGTCGAAGGACCCCGGTAGCGCGCTGCCGCACCCCGGTGATCTGCACTTTCCCGCGCACCTCACGCGGGTCGGCCGTCACACGACCGGGCGAGAAGCTAACACCCGCACCGATCTCACGCAATATCTTCACAACCCCTTGCTTTAGCGTCGGGATCATGGAATCTTGCCGTCTGGCCGACCCGGCCGAGCCCCATGACCCTTTGGGGCGAGCACCGATCTCCCTGCACGAGGTGTAAGGGGGTCTTCGTTCCACAGGAGGCCCTTGTGCACGCCATCGACGCACCCGGCACGCCCCGCAACTGGGAGCTCTACCGGACGGCAGTCGTCGACATCCGGTTCGGAGACCGGGCCGTTCGAGTCGAACCGCGTCCTCGGGGCACGGCCGAGGGTTTCTTCCCCGTACCTGCCCGCAGCGTCACCGTCCATGTGATCACCGCCTGGAACCCCCGTGGCCGTACCACGTCGGACGGCGTCAACGCCTGTGCCCAGCGCGTGCTGCTCGACGAGATCCGTCGCTGTGGTCTCACCTCGTGGCCCGCAGAGGGCGGCGATGCGTGCGGTACGCATCGTGAGGAGAGCGTCGCCGTCGTCGGCCTGAGCGATACCGCAGCGCGTGACCTGGGACGCCGCTTCGGCCAGGACGCGGTGTTCGCCTGGACCCCCGACGCCTGGCGGGCCCTGGCATGCGAAAGCGGTGCCGTGGCGGTAAGTGGATGGGCAGCGTCCGGGCGAGCGTCGGCCTAGGCAGGAGTGAAGCGATGGGCATGTATCCCATGCGCACCCCGGCTCGCTGTCCCCGCTGCGGCAGACGCCTCTGCGATCCGCCGGCTGAGCGGGTCGGAGTCGACGGCTTCCCGGCTGAGGTGACGTACGAGAGTGACCCCGTGTGCGGTGGGCGCTGGCACGTGTGGGACAGGACGTCCCCGCTGCGCCGCCTGGCCCGCCCCCATGTGGACGGCACGGGATGACGTCAGGGCAGCCTGGTGAACCTCGATCCGCTCCCGGGGCAGGCCCGCGCGTCCGTCGCACCGCCCGTAATCGCGTTCAGCGCGTCGGTGGCGTCCTCCAGCCTCATGTCCCGAGGAGCCGGCCTGCTTGAGCGCCGAGCCTGTGTCAGGCAGGTTGAACTGTCGACTACGACGGTCGGCCGGCTTGTCACCGACCGGAACCAGAATCTCTCGAGCGGCGACGTTGGCTGTTCAAGGACTCTTGGGACTGGGATCGCAGCATCGCGCACGCCCTTTCGAGGTCCTCCGGCGTGTCCACCGCGATGCCCTCGTCCTCGACGGGAAGCATCCGTACGCCGTGCCCGTGCTCGACAAGCCGGAGCATCTCGACGCCTTCGGCGCGCTCAACCGGTCCCTGTTCGAGACGCCGGAACAGGTCGAGTCCACTGCGCGTGAAGCCGTAAAGGCCGAGCTGTCGCAGGTAGTTCGGACGATGGCCCCGCGGATACGGGATCGGCTGCCGGGAGAACATGAGGGCGTTGCCGTTCTCGCCGACCACGACTTTGACGACGTTGTGGTCGATGACCGATGCCGCGTCGTCCAGCTTCGCGTACGCGTTGACCGCCAGGGTCTCGGCGCTGAGGTGGAACAGGGCCTCCGACACCGCGTCGATCGCGGCGGGAGCGATGAACGGTTCGTCGCCCTGGACGTTGATGTACGCGTCGGCCTGGACGAGTTGGGCGCACTCGGCGACGCGATCCGTCCCGGTGGGGTGGTCGCCGGTCATCACGCAAGGGATGCCGAGTCGGCGGCAGGCGGCTTCGATGCGCTCGTCGTCGGTGGCGACCACGGCGTCGTCGATCCGCTTCGCCTCCTGACAGCGCTGGTGGACGTGCCACAGCAGCGGCATGTCGCCGAGCAGGGCCAGGGGCTTTCCGGGAAATCGTGAGGCGCCCCAGCGGCAAGGGATCACCGCTATGTGGCGACGCGCTGCGGTGGCGGCCACGGCGTTCTCCTGTCGGTCAATGGCGGATCAAGGGCGTGTGGGACGGGGTACGTGATCACTTAGCGAAGTGATCGAGCCAGACCTTCGCGATGGCCCGACGGTCGGACGAGGGCATTTCGTGCAGTCCCGCCTCGTGGTCGCCGCGGCTGAGCGCTGCGGTGGCCGCGAGGATCTCGGCCTGCACGAGGTGGATGTACGTACCGACGGACGCGCCGTGGACGAAGTTGACGGCTCCGCCATCGGCGAGAACGAAGAAGTGATGGCCCGTCACGTCGTACCGCGTCAGATGCTCCCCAGCGGGTGTCCGCCGGTAGCGCCCGTCGAGCGAGTCCAGCTCGAGTTCGTCCTCGGAGGACGTCACCGAGGCCACATAGGCGCCGTTGCGCAACGCCTCGAAATGGCCCTGCCGCAGCGCCAGGTTGCCGGTCGCGCACAGTACGAGGTCGGCGTCGCGGAGTGCCTCGGTGCGGGAAGTGGCCGTACGGAACCCCTGGGAGTGTGCCTGCACCCGCTTGACGGGGTCGCTGTCGTAGACGGTGACGCGTACGTCGTTGGCGCGCAGGGTCTGGGCGATGGCGCGGCCGACCTTGCCGAAGCCGATCACGCAGGCGCCCCGGCTGACCAGGATGTCGCCGCGAGTGCGGACCAGGGACTCGGTGGAGAAGACGATGGACCGCCCCACCAGGTGGTCTTCGCAGTCCTTCAGAGGGGAGCGGGCCACCGAGAAGACGGGGCAGGGCAGTTGGCCGAGTGATGCGTACCGCTGGTGTCCGTTCTCGGTGTCCTCGACGACGCCGACGATCTGGCCGGAGAACTTCTCGACGAGAGTGCCGAGGCTGGGTGCGAAGTAGCCCCCGATGTCGAGCAGTACGACGTCACGACCGGGAGCGGTGACCTCCAGGTACTCCAGGGCGCTGGTGGGGTCCGTGAACAGGCCACGGCTCAGGGGGTGCACGGTGTACTCGCGGTGCACCTCCGTAAGGGTCTGCTGGGAGATGGATCTGGGCTTGGGCAGCACGGCCGCGACCGTGGTGGTCCGGGCCATCGCGTGGAGGAACGCCGGGCGCTCGGGGAGCAGGTGGGTGATGATCAGCGAGCTGAGCTGTCCGTCGGCGGGGAATTGCGCGGTGATCCGGCGGAAGAAGGCGTCCCGCCGGATTTTTTCGGGGCTCTCCACGGCAACTCCTGTCAGGTCGCGAGATGGTCAGGCCGCGGCGCGGTACGTGGGGTGGGTCAGGGCCTGCATCTGGGCGCGCATGCCGTTGTGAAGGTCGACCGTGGGCTGCCAGCCCAGTAGGTCGTGGGCGCGGCCGGGGTTGGCCCGGGTGGTCAGGACGTCGCCGTTGCGTGCGTGCTCCGCGTGGATCTGGATGTCGCGGCCGACGAGGCTCTTGGCGATGTTGATCACTTCGAGCAGGGAGGCGTTGGAGCCGCCGCCGACGTTGACGATGCCCGTGTCGTTCGGAGCGGCGGCAGCCGCGATGGTGGCTGCGACCGCGTCGTCGATGTAGGTGAAGTCCCGGCGCTGATGGCCGTCGCCGTACAGACGGAGTGGCTGTCCGGTGATGGCGGCCAGGAGAGCGCGGTGCGTGAACATGTCGGGGCGTTGGCGCGGCCCGTAGACGGTGAAGTACCGCAGAGCGACGACGTCCGTCGGGCAGTCGGCGCGGGCCGCGTGTGCCAGGCAGAGCTGCTCCTCGGCGAGCTTGGTGACCGCGTACGGGGAGGCCGGCCGAGGATGGTCGCTCTCGACACTGGGACCGCCGCTGGTGGGTCCGTAGACGCTGGAGGAGGAGGCCACGACCACGCGAGGGACGCGCATACGGGTGGCGGCGTCCATCACTCGCTGGGTGGCGAGGATGTTGGAGGCCACGTAGTCGCCGAAGTGCGGGCCCCACGAAGCTCGTACGCCGGGAATGCCTGCCAAGTGGAAGATCACGTCCGCGTCGAAGAGAAGCGGATCGATCGCGCAGGTCAGCAGGTCCGCGGTGATGTGCATGTATCCCGGGAGGCCGTGCGACGCGGCGAGGTTGGCCGCTGCCGTCCGGTCTGTGGCGGGGTCGCGACGGTCGACGCCGATCACGGTGGTTCCTGCCTGGAGCAGGCCGTGGGCGAGGTGAGAGCCGATGAATCCGGCGGCCCCGGTCACCACCGCGCGCCGGGGCGTCGGTGTGGTCGAGGCGGAGGTGCTTTCTGACACGTAACTCTCCAGAGGTCGGTGGGGTCGTCAGCTCAGTCGTGCCAGCACGGTGCGGCCGTGGGCGCTGAGGGCGAGGTCGTCCTGCTCGTGTCCCCGGACCAGGGCGGTGGCGGCTTCGATGGCGCCGAAGGACTCCAGGAGGTGTTGCTCGGCGTCGCTCAGCTCCCTCCCGACGCGGCGAAGAAGGCGCCGCGGAGATGAGGGGCGGCCTGCCAGCGACGGAACTTGAGCCGGGCGAAGTCCCGGATGCGGGCGTCGCGTCGCATGTGCTCGAAGTCGCAGATCCAGAAGCCGTCCCCGATGAGCCAGTTCCTGGGCTGGTAGTCGAGGTGGCACACGGCGCTCTCCACCTGGACGTGGGACAGGAGGTCCGCGACCTGCAGCAGGCTCCTTCTCTCGTCTGTCGACAGGAGGTCAGCGCGGTCGGCCCTGTCGACCCAGCCTCGGAGCCGACCGGCCAGTTCGACGCCGATGCCGCCGGTCTTGGGACCTGCCGTGGCCCGGTGGAGGGCACCCAGTACAAGGCCGGCGTTGTGGTGAGCCTGTTCTTCCTCGGCCGAGCCCGGCGGCAGGAGGTCGCCGCTCTGCCCGCGTATCGCTGTGAGCAGCAGAGTGCGTGTGGAGTCCTGTCGGCCGACCAGCTCAGGGGCGTGGCCTCGAAGGTGGTGTCCCCACGTCAGGTAAGCGTGCGCCTCGTAGACATACCGGTTCCGGCTGGCGTGCTGCTTGGCGAAGTAGGCGTTCCCGCGGGCATCGACAAGGTGCAGCAGGTGAGGCGGTAGGGCCGGGTCCGCGACGATGTGGACGGCTCCGACCGTCTGCCGCGCAAGTTCCATGCGCGGGTCGTCGTACGCCGTGATCACGATGCCGCCCGCATCGCTGAGGCACCCAGGTGGGCGGTGTCGTTGTGCCGGTCCAGCATCCAGCGCCGCTGGTCGAGTCGGTTGAGGTGGTGCTGCCAGCGGGTGATGGAGCCGTGGGACACAGTGAAGCCCGCCGGCGAACCCAGCGGGATCGCGAGAAGCAGGGTGTGCGCGACGATCACGGTCTCGCCGTGCGCGGCGAACAGGACGCGATCGCCCTCGTGCCGGTCGATGAGACCGTGGAGGAAGTCCCCGGCCCGCTGGAGGTAGCCGTTCCAGGTGTCGGACCCGTCCGCCCAGGGCCGGTCGGGGTGGGCGTGCGGCCCGCCGTCGGCGGCGGTCTTCACCTCGGTCCAGGATCTTCCGTCGGCCACGCCGTGGATGGGGCCGCCGAGACCGGGCACGGTGCGCATCGGCAGGCCGAGGGCCTGACTGAGGATCTCGCCGGTCTGCCGAAGCCGGAGACGAGGACCGGTGTAGAGGGCGGTGAAGGGTCTGTCGCGATGCTCGTCAGCCAGCCGGGCGGCTGCCTGTTCGACCTGGTGGTACCCGAGGTCGGTGAGCCCGGTGCAGGTGACCGGGCCGCCGACGACGCCGTTGGCGTTGCAGTGGGCTTCGCCGTGGCGGACGAAGATGAGTTCCGTGGTGATCATGCGAGACCTTGGAGTCGGGGGCGCGGAACCGGCCGGCCGAAGCGGTAACCGTTGCGCCCTGCATACGGGGCGGTCAGAACGCTGTGCAGGGCGAGGAAGTCGTCGAGGCGCTCGCGATCCGTCGTACCGAGCCGGGAGTCGTGGCGGCCGGCGGCCTCGTTGTACGTGCTCAGGGCCCCGTCGATGGCGGGTGGGCCGAGTGGTCCGTACGTCATGACCAGCGTCGCGATCAGCTTGGCCAGGTCGTACCCGAACGGGGCGAGTGTGAGGTCGTCGGCGTCGAGGATGAAGAGCGTGTCGGTCTTGGTGAACAGGAAGTTCCGCGGGTTGCTGTCCTTGTAGAAGGCGGCGGGCCCCTCGGCGGTCTTCTCCAGAAGCGTCAGCATCGCGTGCAGAGCGATCCTGTCCGGCAGGTGGCCTTGCTCCAGCCGCCTGCGCAGTGCCACTTCGCGCGCTGCGAGGTAGCCGCCGAACTGAGTGCCGTCGCGGAAGGTGTGCGGTCCGTTCAGGGAGACGGATCGCAGGTCGCTGGTCCAGGCGGTGCCGTGAGCGTCACCCAGCAGCCCCGCCAGCCGCGGTAGGTCGCCGGGTTCTGCGTGGCGGCCCTCGATCCACTCGAAGGTCAGGCTCTTCGGGCCGATGACCGTCAGGGCCGGCTGACGGAGCGGCTGTGCGTGGGCGGCCAGCCAGGTGTGGTGACGGGCGGCTGCGGCAGTCGTTTCAGAGGTCGCGTAGGTCTTCGTGAAGTGGGTGGTTCTCACGTGCGGCCTCCTCTCGGTCGGGCCACGACGTACGTGATGACCGAGCTGGTGGTGATCGGTGCGTCCGGGAGGAGTTCGTGGAGCACGGCGGCCAGCGCGCCCGACCTGCCGTACAGACCGGGGGCGAGGTCGTACTTCGGGTTCGTGGCGACGTACTCGGCCACGTGCTCGTGTCCGTCGAAGGTGAAGCGGTGCTCCTCGTGCTCGGTCGTGATCACGTTCAGGGAGGGCTTCGCCAGGTCGGCGAGGTTGCCACCGTGCGCGGAGACGTAGAGGCTCTCGTGCTGCTCGGCGCGCGTGTCGAGGCCGGCGGCGGCCACCAGGGAGTCCATCTCGCGGTAGCTGTCGAGCGCCTTGGTGACGAGGATGGCCACGCCGTCGGGGGCCAGGACACGGGCGATCTCCGCAATAGCCTGCTCGGGGTGTGTCGAGTGGTAGAGGCAGAAGGCGGCGACGGCCAGGTCGCAGGAACCGTCCGGCATCGGTATGCGGTGGAAGTCCCCTTTCAGGAAGCCAATCCGGACACCGGGCACGCGGCCCACCCGCTTGCGGGCATCGGCCACCAGCGCGGGCGCCGCGTCGATGCCGACGAGGCGTTCCGGATGAAGTTGCTCGGCCAGGACCCGGCTGCTGGTGCCGCGACCGCAACCGATGTCCATCACGAGGCGGAGACGCTCCGAGCCCTGCGCACGTTGGGACCGGGCCAGCTGGACGATGGTGTCGGGTACCGGCCGGCCGACGGTCCTGGCCCGTATCAATGCGTTGGACCGTCTGGCCAGCCGGGAGGCGTGCCCGTACAGGTCTTCCTGCCGCCCGGGATCGAGAAACGGGTTGAGGTTCATGCGCCGCACCCCCACCGGAGGCGCGGGCGGCTCAGCTCTGCTGGGCGGCAGCCTTCCGCAACCAGCGCCGCGTTTGTCGGCGGCTGGTCAGCAGCACCACGTCGGCATGCCCGGTCGCGAACTGGTCGATCTTGGCCATGACACGGGGACGCATCTTGCGCCGGTACGTCGCCACGTACTTGATCACGCCCCAGTGGATGCGGTTGTGCACCCCGTTGCCCTTGTGCCCGGCGCCGTGCCGGAGCTGCCGGGAGAAGACCCCCCACAGTGCCGCGAGGGTGGAGACGTCCATCAGGACGACGGTGTCGCAGGCTTGAAGCCGGATCTGGAGCGTGGAGTTGTAGTTGCCGTCGATCACCCACTTCTCCTTCGCGACCAGGTCGCGTTGCACGGCGGCGAACTTCTCCATGGGCAGTTCGTTCCACTCGTCGTCGTAGAACGCGGCGTCCAGATGCGTCACCGGGGCGTCCAGGACGTCCCCCAGCGCACGGGCCACATGCGACTTGCCGCTGCCTCCGCAGCCGACGATGGCGACCTTCTTCATGGTGCTCCACCCTAGGGGTGCTCAGGTGTCCCGACGGACCGACCGCCGGGACACGTACGGATGGTCCGGGCTCGGCGGCCTGCGGCAGGTGCTTCATCACGCGGCCCCTCGCTGCTCTTCGGCTCCTCGCTGCTCTTCGGCAGCTCCCGTGACCGTGGCGAGAACGGTCTCCAGCGCGTCCGCCTGACGGCTGAGCCGGAAGAGTTCCAGCCGGCCGAAACAGGCAGCGATCAGTTCGGCGTGCCGGTGGCTGCCGGCGATCTTCTGGAGGTCGGTGATCCGACGGATCACCTGTCCGCCGGACTTCACCACCAGTTCCTCGGGAACGAACCGCGCAACGTGCTGAATACCGGCGGGGGCCAGTGGAAGGCACCCGGCGAGAACGGCTTCGAAGATCCGCTGCGTCATCTGCCCCACCGCGGCGTATCGCTCGGGGAGCAGCAGGACTGTGGTCAGGGCTCCGCTGTAGAGGCGGTCCACCGCTTCGAAGGGGACCCGGCCGCGGAAGGTGATGTGCGGCCAGCGGCTGGTGTCCGTCCACTTTCCGCCGACCTGGTGATCGAAGCATGCGGCGGCCGGGGAGAAATAGCGGTCGAACTGTGCGTCGCGGTCGTACCGGTTGCCGACATAGGCGAGCGCTGTCTCCCGCGGCCTCTTGGCGAGTGCGTTCGGGTCCGCCTGGTCCAGCAGTCGGTCGTCGACCGGGAAGAGCAGACGGTGGGCACCGGGCGTGGGGGTGAGGGCTGCCTCGCACACCGCGACGCCGGGGACACGGCGAAGGACGTTGTGTTCGCTCAGTTGGCGGTCCTTGTCCCAGATCACGGTGGGGGTACCGCGGAGCAGGGTGTAGTGATTGACAAGTTCGGCCTGCCGGTGGAGGTCGCAGGTGTGCCCCTCCGCGCCGCAGGGCGTGTTGTTGCGTCTGTCGATGAGCCAGCGCCATTCAAGGAACAGCACGTCGATGTCGGGGATGCCGCCGTCGAAGGTGTACGTACCGCCAAGGTCGTCTCCTGCTTCGAGGCGATCCCGGTCGGCCTGGAGGAAGACGACCTCGTGGCCGCGCGCGAGGAGAGCGTCGACCAGAGGGCGGCGGTGGCTGCGCCCTCCGTCGGGTGTGTCCGTGATGCCGTTGCCAAGGAAGCCCCAGAAGCTGTATCCGATCTTCATTTGGTGATCCACCGGCCTTCCAGCAGCAGGGCGTCGAGCCCGGAGTTCGCGAGGCAGTCAAGGGCCATGTCCGGGGTGCCGCAGATGGGCTTGCCCTTGACGTTGAGCGAGGTGTTGATCAGCACGGGGACGCCGGTACGGCGCGCGAATGCCCGCAACACGTCGTACATGAAGGGGTTCTGGGTCGGACTGACGGTCTGGAGGCGGGAGGTGCCGTTGTCGTGGACGACGGCAGGGATGTGTTCGCGGGCCTTGTCGGTCACTCCGGAGGCCATGGACATGTACGGCGCGTCCTGGCCGAGGGTGAAGAACTCCCGTGCTCGGTCGGCGAGGGCCATGGGGGCGAACGGGCGGAACGGCTCGCGGAACTTCACGCTCGCGTTCAGACGCTCGACGACGCCGGGCTCCAGAGGAGAGGCCAGGATCGACCGGTTCCCCAGTGCGCGGGGGCCGGCCTCCACCCGTCCCTGGAACAGTCCGACGATCATGCCGTGGGCGAGCTGGTCGGCGAGGAACTCCGCGACCTCGATGTCCAGGGTCTTCTGCTGGAGTCCCGGCCACGGGGTGAGGTCCAGGTTCGGCTCTGGATAGGACGGTCCGAGGTAGCAAGCGCGGGCGACCCCGCAGAGCGGCCGGCCGTTCCCGCTGTCGTTGTGCATAGCGACCGCGGCACCGAGGGCGGTGCCTGCGTCGCCCGGAGCGGGCGGCACGAAGACCTCGTCGAAGATGCCTGCCTCGATGATCCGCCCGATGCTGACGCAGTTCGTGGCCACGCCGCCGCCCAGGCACAACCGCCGCGAGCCGGTGAGCAGGCGGGCGCGCCGCGCCAGGTGGAGCATCACCTGTTCGGTGCGCTCCTGCAGCGCTGCGGCCAGGTCCTGGTGGACCTCCTGGAGCGGCTCGTCCGGGCGCCGGGGCGGACAGGTCTCCACGACGAAGCGGCGGGAGGTTCGCGGGTAGCCGGAAGTGAGGACGCGGGGCGGGAAGTAGGCCGGGTCCAGGGTGAAGCCGGTGGCGGTGGTGCGGACCGCGCGGGCGAAGAGGTGCCGGAAGCGGGCGGGATCGCCGAGGGCGGCGAGCGCCATCACGGTGCCTTCTTCGTCGCCCCGGCGCCAGCCGAGGTGCTCGGTGACCGCCCCGTACACGTAGCCCAGCGAGGCTGGGTCGTAGATCGCCTCCAAGGTGCGGGTGGTGGGACGGCCGGCATGGTGGCCATGGGCGATCGTCGTGGTCTGCCGCTCACCGAGGCTGTCGACGACCAGCACGGCGGACTCGTCCCACCCCGAGGCCGCGAAGGCGGTCAGCTGATGGGCGCGGTGATGCAGTACGGGCGAGACCTGCGCGCCGGGGAACTGCCGACCGAGGGACTGGACGCGGCGCCGGGTGCGCAGCGCGACCTTCGCGAATCCGGCGGCCCGCGGCAGAGCCCGGTCACGGGTTGTGCCCGAGAGCGCGAGGCGCAGGGCGGCGGGGGTCTCGGCGAGGTAGCGGACGGGCTGGAAGTTGTACGCGACGGCGTCGACGTCGCCGGGCGTGAGGCCGGCCTCGCCCAGCAGCCACTCGACGGCGTGGTGGGGGTACTCGTGGGTGTGCTTCTTCTGGGAGAGGCGTTCCTCCTCGACGAAACCGACCAGTTCACCGTCCACCAGGAGCGCGGCGGCGGAGTCGTGCGTGTAGGAGCAGAGACCGAGAATGACGGCGGGCGCGTGGGCCATCGCGGTCGTCACCTCGTTCCCGCGGCAGCCTGTACGGCCGAGGTTCCGGTGCGGCAGGTCAGTTCGCCGTACCAGGCGGTCAGGGCCTCACCGAGTGGTCCGTCGACGGCATCGGCGACGCGCCGCGCCTCTTCGCGCACCCCGTCCTTCCACAGCCGGTAGCTGCGCATCGTCTCGGCCATGGAGTCCCAGCTCTGATGCCCGGTCTCATCACGTGCTTCGACTCGGCGGAGGAGTTCGTCGAAGCCCTCCCACGGCGTCGTGAGTTCGGGCATGAGCGGGCTCGCGGCGACGTCGGTCAGCCCGTCGGCCCTGTCGAGGTCGCGCTCGTAGATGTGTAGCGAGCTGACGTGGTGGTGGTACTCGCCCAACTCCGCGTCAAGCCAGCCGGCGACCAGCTCGTGCAGCGTGGTGAAGAAGAACAGGTCGTACGGTAGGCCGATCCACACGTCCTGGCCGCGCATGGTGGTGGACATGTGCAGGCGGCCGGCGCGCAGGTGGAAGCGGAAGCCGAGCGTGCAGGGGACGTCCTTGTGCCCGGCGGTGTCGCGGGCCGGGTCGTACAGCTGGATCAGGGCGCGGCGGGAGTCGGGGTCGGCCTTGAGGATCTCGACCACGCGGTGGAGCTGGTCCACCTTCCCTGCCCAGTTCCGCATCCGCGGCCCGTAGGCACCCTGGAGGATCCCGTCGTCGGCGTACTGCCGCAGCTGCTCGTTGTATCCGTAGATCCACGGGGCGTCGGTCCCGGAGAGATGCCAGACGGTCTCGGCCACCGCGAAGGCGGGATTCAGGATCCGGGCGGGCGGGGCGTACAGCAGACGGGCCCTGGGCTGGGTCAGTGTCATGTTGACGTCGAAGACCTCGCGGGTGGCCATTCCGCGCGGGCTGATCTTGTCCCCGCTCTTGGCCAACATCACCGCGCCGATGAAGAGTTCGGCGACGCTGTCGCCGGTGAACGTGTTTGTCATCGCCTGTCGGTCCCTTGCGCTGAGTGGTGGGGAGTCGTGCTGTCGGACAGCGCCTGGGTGACGATGTCCGCGACGGCGTCGGCGCTGCGGCCGTCCCAGTGGCAGATCGACTCCCTGGCCGCCGTCGGTACGCGTACGGTCTGCGGAGACTCGTCGATACGCGTCAGAAACCTGGCGATGTCCCGGCTGGACTCGCAACGCCAGGCGGCCCCGTGGTCGGCGAGTCCCAACGTGCGCGTGGCAGGAAGCGCCAGTTCCAGTACGGGCACTTCGAGGAGCAGAGCCTCGATCCCGCACGTCGATGACGCGCTGATCAGGGCATCCCCGCCGGCCAGGCATCCGCGAGCTCCGACCTCCGAGCCGATCAAGGCGACCGGGACACCGTTCAGCACGTCGAGCAGAGGCGACAGCGTCTCGGCGTTCTGGGCGGGGTGTGGCGCCACCACAAGACCCCAGCCGCCCTTCGCGTTACGCAGCCCCTCAACCAGAACCTCCGTCTGGCCAAGAAGCCGCTGCTCGCTGAACGGCTGGCACGCCCACACGACGATCCTTGTCGGCGCTGAACCCGTCTGCTCCTTCAAAATCCTCTGCAGATAGGCCCGCTGACCGAGGCGGTCAACCTGGGTGAGCCCGTCGAACCGCGGCTGGCCGACGACGTACGTACGAGCGTCAGCGCGCCGAGTCCCCGCCTGGGCCACGCGCACATCGCGCGCCCCCATGACCGCGACATGGCGGCAGCGCTGGGCGTGCGAGGAGGTCTGCCCCTCGATCCACGCGCCGTGCTGGACATAGACGGTGTCCGCGGCAGCACGTTCGGCGGCGCGAATGGCAAGGACGCCGAGCGGGCTGGTGTCGTTGCTGCACAGCAGGACCCGGCTGCGGGATGCGAGGAGAACGGCGTCGAGCCACTGCTCGACGTACAGGGTTGCCGACCAGGACGGTTGGGTGCAGCCGGCGCTGCGCACAAGCACTCGGGCGGCGAGCCACGCCAGTCGGCCGATGCCGATCTCGTACTGTCCCGCTCGTACCGTGCGCTCGCTTTCGGGCCGGAAAGCACTCTGGGCAGGCACATCGCCGTGTCGGTCAAGTGCTTCATCTGGCAGGCGGAGCACGGTGATTCCCGGTTCCGACGTATCCGGGAAACGTTGATTCACTTCGGAGGCCATGTCCACGACGGTGCTCCTCACCCCTTGGCAGGCGAGGTCGGAGAGAACCGGAAGCAAAGTCTCCGCATGGCGGGATGACCAGGAGACGGCGCACACGGGTGCGGTGGTGACCGTCAAACGAGGCTGGACCGGCACCGCGAGCTCGCCACTGTCCGGGGTGAGTTGGCCGGGCTCGCCGTGCCCGAGGAGAAAGGAAAGACCTGCCTCGGACACTTCGTACGCGACGTAGCCGAGAGACGTACTGCCGCCGGCCACCACCAGATCCTCGGCTGCGCCGAACACCGTGGTGGTCGGCACCTCGTCCAGTTCCAGGAGCTGCCTCACCAGGCGGGTGACCAGGCGGCGAATCGGTACGTGGTGGACCGACAGCCAGCTCACGCCGCCGGCCGTCACGAGCGCATCGCCGTACTCTGCTTCCAGCGCGGTCATCAGCGCCTCGACGCCTTGGCCAGAGTCGGTCACAGCAGGCTCCCCTCGATGAGGGGCACGCTCTTCTTGCTCACGTCGAGCAGTCGAAGGAGGTCCACCGGCGACTGCGCGATCCGGGGCTCCGGAGTGCCGGGGGCGCCGTAACCCCAGGCGGCGTGCACGTAGGAGACACCGGCCCGGCGAGCGGCCTCACGGTCTACTTCCATGTCGCCCACGTAGGTTGCGGACGCCGGATCGGCCGCGAGGTCAACGAGGGCGAGCAGCAGCGGGTCCGGGGCCGGCTTGCCCCTCCCCGGACCGCCGGGTGCACGGACGGTGGCGAAGGGACAGCCGAGTTGGGCGAGGAGTGGAGCGGCTCGGTCCAAGGGCTTGGACGTCACGACGCCGAGGCGCCAGTCGGCGGCAGCGAAAGCGTGGAGCACCTCTTCCATGCCTTCGAACGGTCGGGCCAGAGGGGAGGCAGCCTGCGAGGCCGCCGTGTACGTCTGGTGGATCCGATCGGCGTCGGCCAGCTCGAGCCGCTCCATGATGTCGCTGAACGGACGGCCCAGATGCTGCTCGTACATCTCGAACGGCAGGTCGATGCCGTGACTCTGCTGGACCGCACGCCACGCCTCCTGCATGACAGGGCGCGTATCGACCAGGACACCGTCCAGGTCGAGGAGCAGGACGTGCTGCGTCACGACGTCTTCCATCTTCTTCCTCGGAGGTAAGGGCGCGGCGACGGGCGCGTGTTGAGCAGGCATGGCGAACGCCTCCATGGGCGAGTAGGGCTGAAAGGGGTGTGCGGTGGGGGTCGGGCCGCAGGGGACGGCCTCTCGGCGTCTCACGACCGCGAGAACCCGCTTGCCGCTGCCGTCTTGATTGAGGCAAGCCGTCCATGCGTCGGCCTCGGCCGTGACGAGCAGCAGACCGCGTCCGTCCAGCGAGTCCGACCCACTGGCACGAGGGATCGGCGGCAAGGGGGAGTTGTCCTCCACCTCGATGCCCACGGTTCCGCTCTGGGCAGTGAGGGTCAGCGTGATGTGCTCGACCACCACCTGGCTGTCCGCGTCCGAAGGGCGCTCGGTGCCGCCTGGCGTACCGCCGTGGCGCTCGGCGTTCGTGGTGAGTTCGCTGACGATCAGGACCGTGCGGTCCGTCAGCTCTTCAAGTCCCCAGGCCGACAGCGTTTCCCGCGTGAAGGTCCGTGCCGCCCCGGGTGCCCTGTCGTCCGAGACCATGGTGAGGCTCACCCGGTTCTCGGGGGACTCGATGAGGGACTCCAGGCTCCAGATAGGCATCATCTCGGCCTCCTCACAGTGTCCGCCGGAGTCCGTCAAGGACTCGGCGGCAGGTCTCGGTGGAGGCGTCGAAGCTGCGGAGGTGCGCGTCGACCGCCGTTCTCGGACCCCCTTCTCTGGCCTGGGCAGGCTCGGAGACATGGCTCTGCCCGCCCGGCGGCATCCGGTCTCCAGAGCCGTACGTCTGGATTGCGTTCACCGAATTCCTCCCGGGAGAAAGCCCGTTGGTGGTTTGGTTGACCTTGAGCGAACCGTGAATCACGGTGGGTTGGTATCCCCCACCGGTCGGCGATGCCGTCAAACCCGTCAAAGATCATCTTGTGGACAGGGGCGCACGATGAGGCGCGAGCGGAACGAGAAGCTTGCCGCTGTGATTGCGGAAACCGGCTGGTCGCAGCCGAAGGTCGCCGCTGCCCTCGTACGGGTTGCGGCCGAGGTCGGCGCCGACGAGCTGCTCGGCACCAGCCGCTCGCACATCGCGATGTGGATCGCGGGAACGGAACCCTCCGGGCGGGCGCCCCTTATCTTGAGCGAGACGTTGTCCCGTCGGCTCCAACGCCCCGTCACTCCAGCCGAGGTCGGGCTCACAGCGCCGAACTCGGGTGCGGTCATGGCATCCGAATGGCACGTCGATACGGTGAGTGCGTTGGTGGATCTGGGGAGAAGCAACGTGGACCTGGAGCGACGCCGTGTGCTGGCCGGTACTGCCTACTCGGTGACCGGACTCGCCCTGCCTGGGCAGACGTGGTGGGACGAGGCCCCCGAGCGTGCCCGATCGCGCCCCGTTTCGACGAACCGGAGAGTCGGGACTGCCGAGATCAACGCGGTGAAGGAGATGACCGAGTTCTTCTCGAAGCGCGACCAACGCCAAGGCGGAGTGGACGGCCGGACAGCCCTCTACCAGTACATCTACGACGACGTCGCGACGTACGTCGGCGGTGTCTTCGCCAGTGACGAGACGCGCTGCCGTCTCTTCGCCGCCGCTGCCGAGCTGGTGTACGTCGCCGGCTGGATGAGCTTCGACGCGTCGCACCACGAGGCCGCCCGGCGGTACTTCACCCTGGCGGTGAAGCTGGCGGCCGAGGCCGAGGACGCACCACTGACCGGCCACGTCCTGCGTGCCATGGCCCACCAGGCGACAGATCTCGGCCACCCCAAGGAAGCCGTGGACATCGCGACGGCCTCGGTCGAACACAAGCGGTACACCCTGGCGACTCCCCGCGAACGAGCCTTGCTAGGCGTCGTGCGGGCGCGGAGCCTGGCCACGGCCGGACAGCGCCACGAAGCGCGTGTAGCCCTCCTCCGGGCTGAGGACGACCTCGCAGCGGCAAAGCCCGGTGATGACGAACCCGCCCGTGTCTGGTTCTTCTCCGAGGCCAGCCTGGCGCACGAAACAGCTCGCACGCTCTGGGCTCTCGGCGACCTCCAGGGAGCCCAGGACGAGTTCTGGCGCAGCGTCCACACGAGGGAGACCGGTGCCTTCGGTCGCACTCACGTGGTGACCTTGGGATACCTGGGCGCCGCGCAGGCGAGTCAGGGCAACGTCGAGGCGGCGTGCAGCACTTGGGCCCAAGCCCTGGACGCCATGAACGGCGTCCATTCCGGTCGAGCCCGCGAGGCGGTGATCAACATGCGCCGGGTTCTCTCCCCGTACCGCAACCGCGGGATCAGCGCGGCAGCGGAGATCGACGAACGAGCCAAGGCCGTGCTCAGGCGGGTAGCCTGACCGCGCCATGACGATGGGGGCGCACGGCGCGGACAGGTACCGGGCATCCCATCTGGAGGGAAAGAAGGGGCAGTTGTGACCGCACAGTCCATCGAGGTGCCAATCGTCGCCACGGTTGTCGGGGGCCATCTGAAGGTCGGCGACGACTTCCAGGGCGGCGTGGAATCCATCATCCGGCTGCGCCTGGACTACCCCCTCGACACGTTGCAGGGAATCGAGGAGTTCTCGCATCTCCAGGTCACCTGGTACTTCTCCGAGGGCTCACCCAGCGACGTCGCGCTGCACGCCCGCAGCCCTCGCAACAACCCGGAGTGGCCGGCGACCGGAACGTTCGTACACCGCAACCACCGTCGCCCCGCCCGCATCGCGACGTCGTTCCCCCGCCTGCTCGGAGTGGACGGGCGCGACCTCCACGTGGCGGACCTCGACGCCGTCGACGGCACACCGGTCATCGACTTCGTGGCCGTATTCAAGGAGATGCTCCCGCGCGGCCCTGTCACACAGCCTTCGTGGCCGACCGAGATGCTCCGTGACTACTGGAGGGATGCGCGCGAGCGGTGATCGCGTGCCGAGGGAGGGCTGGCAGCCCATCGAGTCCCTCCTCGTACTGCTGTCGTTCAATCTGCTTGTGCTCGTGGCTGAGCACCGGTTCCACGCCCGGAGCGAGGACCGTGCAGCCGCACATGATGATCACGACCCGCCGCTCGGGAGGGCCTCCAGAAGAGGCTTCCTGGTCACCGGCTTCGTCCTCGACCAGGAGCGCGGACGCCAGGGGCGGGGAGCCGAAGAGGGCCTCCTCCACCTGAGCCCGGCGTTCCTCGAAAGGCTGGATCTCCGTCGAGCTTGGTGGCGTCGTTGGCCACATCAGCGACGGCGTCAACCGGCAGCTCGGGTTGTCGACGGTCAGCCGAATTACTTGACCGCTGACAAATTTGGTCGCTTCCGCTGATACGCCGTCTGCACCTGGTTCTCCCTCGCCTCTCCCATAGGTGGTGCCGAGCAGTCCGAGCAACACGCCTTGGCCTGAACTGCGTTGCTCCTGCAACAACTGCCTGATACTGATGAACCGTTGTTGTCAGTGGCGTATGTGATGCTGAGTCACGACTGAGATGTGACTGTGGCGGTGCGTCGGCCGGGGGATTCGCGGGGGTTGGTATGACGGGGTGGGACATCTCGCCTGCCGGTGTAGGGGCGGTGATCTCGACGGTGCGGGAGGCCGCCGAGGGTATGAACAAGGGCATCACGCTGTACGGCGGGGCCGTGCAGGGTGCCATGGAGTCGGTGGGCACGCTGTCGTTCGACGGCGAGGGCGCGACAAAGGCTGCGGGTCAGGCGTCGGGTCTGGTGGCTGTCGCGCTGGGCGAGTTCGTCATCGGTACGGAGCGGGATGTTGCGTTCCTGCCACTACGTGCGAGCAATTCGGCGAACGGGGCGATCGAGGCGACGAACGCGTACGGCGCCGGGGAGCTGGAGCAGGCGTGGAACGCCCAGCGGCAGGCGACCTTGGCCCCGGATGTGACGGAGTTCCTGGAGGCGGCCCGTAAGCGGGCGTACGAGGCGCGGACGCCGACCGGCGGCGGTGAGCAGCCGTGATCAGCCCGGAGAAGATACCCAGCTTCACCGGTGACCTGATCGATTTGCAGCAGCAGGTTGCCGCCATGCGGCGGGCGGCGATGGCGATCCGGGAGCACGGTGGTGACGTGCACACCCGGTTCCAGAACCTGTCGTCGTCGTACAAGGCCCCGGAGGCGGGCCAGTTGTTCGCCACGACGCAGGCGGTGGAGTCGAGGTCGTCGTCGTTCGCGGACGACTTGGACACGGTGGCGAACGCGCTGACCGACTACATGGTCGAAGTCACGGAGATTGTCCGTCAGTTGGAGGCGCTGCGCGGCCAGGCGCGGGTGTTCGTGGCGTCGGTCGAGGGCGACGACGGCCTGTTTCAGAACTGGCAGAAGGACCAGGACAAGGTCGACGAGCACCAGGCCATCTGGGACGCGGTGAACGCGGCGGTCGCCGCCTTCCAGCAGGCCGAGGTGACCTGCGCCGACAAGATCACCGCCCTCGTCGACGGCACCCAGTGGCACATCAACGACGGCAGTCCCAAGCAGGACAACCCCTACGGCTTCAGCACCGACCAGCTCGCCGAAGCGGATCGGCTGCCGTGGGGCACCCCGGCCCACCATGAGGCGCTCCCCTTTGGCATCGACTACCACCTGAAGGAGTTCGGCCTCAGCCTGAAGGACAACGTCGTCGGCACGGTCGAGGGCGTGGTCAACCTCTTCAGTCCGGGCGAGGAGGGCGACGCGACCCGCGAGGGCCTGGCCCGGGTGATCGTGGGCGCGGAATCGTATCTGCTGGACCCGCACGGCGACCGGGAACCGACCTTCGGGCCGTGGCAGGAACAGTTCATGGACGAGAGCCGGCCGTACGCGAAGGAGTTCGCCAAGGGCCTTGTCGGCTGGGACGACTGGGACGACAACCCGGGCAAGGCTGCGGGCACCCTCGTCTTCAACGGCCTCACCCTCGGCGCGGGCCCCTTGGGAGCCACCGCCAAGGGCCTCTCCGCCGTGGGCAAGGGCGGGGCCGGCGCCCGCGTCGCCGGCACCCTCGCCACGGCCGGTGAAATCCTCGACCCGATCGGCGCCGCCGCCAGGACCGTCTCCACAGCCGCACGTGCTCTGCCCACCATCCGCGAGGTGACCACCGGCCTCCACGCGGCCACGGACGCGGCCGCCGCAGCGGACGCCACGCACAGCACCCTGCGTCTCGCCGATGGCTCCGAAGTACGCATCGAGGACGGCGAGTTCATTCCCGGCAACCGCGGCGTCCCCGATACGACCCCCGCGCCACACGAGCGGTCGGCCGCCGAACGCACTTCGCCCGTGGAGGCACCTCCACGAGAGAAGGCCCTGGTCGGAGCTGGTCCTCGGGCGCCTGAGGCCTCCACGGGCGTCGGCGAGCAGCTTCCAGCGCAAGGACGAAACGGTTCAGCAGCCGACGGCGGTGACAGCGGCGGCGGCACCCATGACGGCGGAAGGCCGAGCACTCACGGAGGAGCAGCCTCCGAGCACGGGTCTCCTGGGGCATCCGCCCCGGACAACGGCTCAGGCGGTCACACCGGCCGCGGCGGGGGCGGCAGTGGTCGGCATGCCGCCGACGGGAGTGGTGACAGCGGAGGCGGCGGATCCCATCGGGACGGGATGTCCGATGAGGAGATCCTGCGTGAGCAGGTCGACAAGGCCAACAACGATCCGCAGTGGCGCAAGGAGCACTACCGGAAGAACGGCCGGCGCCTCTCGGTCGAGGGTAAGGACGAGTTCGGGAACGACCTTCCGCAGCTCCGGTCCACGGGAGACCCCAACCGTCCCTGGACAGCGGACGAACTCCCCCTCAAACGCGCCACGCACCGTCCCGGGGACGTCATCGGCAACCCGGCGACCGTGGACCCGGCGCATCGTTCCCTGCTCAGTGATAGCGCGGCACAGCGGCGGCGGGCGATCGACCTCGACATGGCGGCCGAGAAGAAGAAACAGGCCGCCCAGGCGACATACGACGCGGACAAATCCCCCGAGAACAAATCCGCACTGGAAACATCGGTTCAGGAATACAAGAAAACTCATACCGCCGCCCGGGATGCCGCCGAGGACTTGGGAGAGAACGCGGCAGAATTCCACGCGATCCCCGACGAATTCGCAGGTTCGACACGCCTGGACGACGGAAGCCGCGGACGTTTCAGGTTCGACCAGATATGGCGCACACCAGGGGGAAGGATCGTCGTGGTCGAAGCAAAGGCTTCGCTCACAACTGATCTCGGCACGCGCGACCTGGGCACCGGACGCAAGGTTGAGCAAGGAACCCGTGAGTATTTCGAAGCGACAATCCTCAAGATGGAGGATCGCGGAGAGATTGACCTGGCGGGCGAGTTGATGGACGCCCTGGATGCCCGTACCCTCGACTACGTCGAGATCAGAGCGAATCCGGCAGGCGACAAGTACAACGGCTACGAGATGAAGTACTTCGACATCGGCAAGGAGACCTAGGGATGGCGGTAACCGTGCCGCGGCACGATTTCCCTCTCGACGGAGCGGAAATTCGAGCAGATAAGCTCGACATGAGTGCCCGCCGCAGGATCGACGCCCTGGAAGGGTCTTCGGACCGGTTCAACCTGGCGCTCGGCACGTCGATGCTCGCGGCGCAGACGCACTGCGCCGCTGATCCCAGGGCAGCGAATCTCCCCACCTGGGAAGCATGGGTGACCGCCATGCAGGTGGGATCGGCCCTGTTCGCCTCGGCCACCACCACGCAGGAGACGGTGTCCTGCCGCATCGCGGACAAGGTGCGGACCATCCCGGCCACGGGGCCGCAGCACTACACCAATGCGGGGAACTGGCTGACCGCCTTCTGGCTCGCTGTCGTCTGCCGCGAGCAGGACCGCATGGACCAGCTTGTCCGCGTCCCCGTGTCGCTGTTGCGCGACTCCGGTGCGGTCTTCGACGACTACGTCTACGCATGGGTCCAGGCCCTGCAATCCGCCTGGCTGCGAGGCGGAGACATCGGCGATTTGCTGACCGCCGCCCTGGACGGCACCGCTCCGGAAGCCCTCCGTGTCGCCGACCCCGACCTTGTACAGAAGGTGTTGTACCCGCCGATCAACCTGTTCTACAGGTATGTCGCCCGGCAGCCGGACGAGTTCAACGAGGCGCTGGCCGACGCCCTGCGCTGGCACAAGGACTACTGGACCCAGGACGAGGAACGGAACAGCAGCAGCTCCGGGCTCGTAGCCCTCGGCCCACTGGCCGTCGCATGCCTGGCTCGCGATGTCGGCTTCCCAATCGACGTCGAATCGGAGTACCTGCCCAAGCATCTCCTTGAGGGCAGCTGGCTCAACGAGTTCGAGACGTGAACTCCTCCTCGACGCCGAACGCCGTTCCCGAGGCTCCACGCAGCGCCGCGCCTCGGGCACCCGGTCGACGTCGGCTCCCTCTGATCTCTCACTGCCGCTGTCCGCGCGTGTAGGAACTCCATGACACAGGACTTCGTCGCCCTCACTCCGAAGATGCCGGACGCCCGAACCCTGCTCGCAGGGCTGTACGCGGGCGGGCCCGACCTGCGGGTGGACAGTGTCTTCGAGGGTGCGGCCATCCGGCTGCGCGCGCCTGACGGACAGCCCTTGGTGACTGTCGAGGTGCCGCTCTTCCTTCAGGTCCCGGGCGAGGTCAGCCGGTTGCTCGGCGAGAGTGTGCCGGCCGAGGCGCCGGTGTGGTGGACCGAGGTTCGGGCCATCACGGCGGTGGAGGAAGCAGGGCGGCTGGCAGGCTCGGTGGCAGGACGGATGACTGCGGTACTGGGCGGCACCAGCTGGCCGCCCGGGGCTGCCCACACCCGGGTGGTGAGCGTCCCCTCCGAGAACAGGGATGCCGCCCCCACAGCAGGTGATGATCAACCACTACCCGTCGATGTGCTCACCGACAAGGCGGCCGTGGTCTTCCAGGACCGCCCTGTCGTCGCGGCAACCACCTGGCTCAGCGACCTCCTGCAAGATGCCGTGGCATCAGATCGTGAAGTGCAGATCGTCACCCCGCCCAGCACCCGCCTGACACTGCCCGCACGCGCCCTGCTCACCAGCCTTCCCGCCCGCTGGATCATCCGCGATCCGCAGGGCGGCTACTACGACGGGCTCACCGGCGCCGTACTGCACTGGCACGCCAGCCACTTCACCCCGGCACCGACCATCAACGGCAACCTGCGGCTCGCGGAAGCCTTCACGCCTCCCGCTGCCTCACAGAACGTGGGCGAGCAACAGCTGATCCTGACCATCCGCACCACCCGCCCAGCCTCCGAACACCTCCTCCTCGGCGGCACACTGGAAACCTGCTGGCAGACCCTCACCGGCGGCCCACCCGCCGGCTGGTCCACCGCCGAGCCCGTCAACCTGCCCTGGTCACCACGCCAGTTGACGGAACTTGCCCGCACTCGGGCCCAGAAGTCGGCTCCCACCTGGCTGGTCGCCGTCGGTACCCCCGACCACCCTGCCATCGCCACCCTCCGCATCACCCACACCCCCACCGGGGTCGAGGAGCACATCACTCTTGCCGTCGGATACACCGCCGACCAGCCCGCGCCACTCGACGTGTTGCCAGATCTGGCCGAGGCCCTGACCACTCGGCACCACCTCACCTCGATGCTCATCCACTTGTGCCACGCCCGCGCCGACTTGACCACCCCGCCACACCGCGAGCCGCCCCCAGCGCCGCTCTCCTTCACCCTGGGCCCCGACGCCGTACACGCCGTCAGCCGTACGATCGCCGAAGCCGCCCCCACGACACGCCCCACACGTCTCGGTCCCGCGACTCGCCCCGCCTTCCACTACTTCCTCGGCGACGGAACCGACACAACCGCCTGGCAGCGCCTCAAACAGCTCAACGACCACCTCACGACCCGGCCATGACTTCCGGATGCGACTCACGCGGCAGGCGCTGCCGACGGGGTCCGCGGGCACTCCTCCAGGAAGACCCCACGCTTCCGGCAACCCCGTGAAATCTCCGCCCGCTTCGGCGACGTCACCCTGGAGACCTTGCACAGACAACTGAATCGGTGGGCCGCAAGCGGCCTGGCTTCGAATGAGTCTTCTGGCCCCGGCGGAACGCTTGGGTTCTAGAGGTGGTTGCAACACCTGACCCTGCGGGGTGTTGCGATGGCCAAGCCGCGGCGAACATCGAAGAAGCGCGGACCTGCTCCGTTGGCGGACAAGCGTGATCATTACCTTCGCCTCATGGCGCAAGGGATGAGCAACTCGGCGGCGTGCCGCGAGGTGGGGATCAACCGCAGGACCGGGACTCGCTGGCGGTACGGACGCAAGGAAGTCGACCAGACCGGGCGTGAGCGTGTCTACGCGCCGATCACCGAGGAGCGGCATCGCGACGGGACCTCAGACCGGTTCCTTGCCGAGGACGAGCGGCTCGTCATCGCCGATTTGCTCCGGTCCGGGAACTCGCTGCGCGCGATCGCCCGGGAGCTCGGCCGGAGCCCGGCCACGATCAGCCGGGAGGTGCGGCGCAACAGTGACCCGCGCACCGGCAAGTACCACCCCTTTCAGGCGCAGCGTCGGGCGGCCGTGCGCCGGGTCCGCTCGAAGGAGGGCAAGATACGGCGTGACCCGGAGCTGAAGGAGTTCATCCAGCAGCGTCTGGACCGGCGGTGGAGCCCGGAGCAGATCTGCCAGGCCCTGCGCACCGCTTTCCCGGACGAGCCCGAGCGGCACCTCGCGCACGAGACCGTCTACCAGGCCGTCTATCTGCCGCACCGCGGCGGCCTGGAGCGCACCCCCGGCGTCCTGCGCAGCGGCCGGCCCGCTCGCCGCCGACGCCGCCGGCCCGACGAGCGCGCCACCCGCTTCATCGACCCCGGCACCCTGATCAGCCACCGCCCGGACGAGCTCAACGACCGCCAAATAGCAGGCAGTTGGGAGGGCGACCTGATCGTCGGCAAGAACAACCGGTCCGCGATCGGCACCCTGGTCGACCGCTCCACCCGCTACGTCAAACTCCTCCACCTGCCCGGTGGCCGTGGCGCCGAGCAGGTCCGCGACGCGCTCGTCCACGCCCTCGGCGACCTCCCCGCCGAGCTGGCCCGCTCGGTGACCTGGGATCAGGGCAGCGAGATGAGCCGACATGACGAGTTCACCCGCGCCACCGGCATCCCCGTCTACTTCTGCGAGCCCGCCAGCCCCTGGCAACGTGGCTCGAACGAGAACACGAACGGCCTCCTGCGCCAGTACTTCCCCAAGAGCACCGACCTGTCCGTCTTCGGTGCCGAGGACCTGGCCTTCGTCGCCGCCGAACTCAACAGCCGCCCCCGCAAGACCCTCAACTTACTGGTGGGCTCGCGTATTCAACTGTCGCGAGTTGTCGGTGCTGCTGAGCGCGGTAGTGACTTTCCGTGATCTCCAACGGGTCCTCGTACTCGCGACGGGTCTTGCGCTGGACCAGGACGACCTGGACGCCTTGGGTGTCGTCGAGAAGCTGGCACTGGGCGAGGAGCCCTCGCTGCACGGAAGGCACAGGGCTCCCGCGCTGGTCCAGGTTCTACTGGTGGGGTCCCGTTTCCCGCGACCCGGTCGGTGGCGATAATGGAGGCCATGATCGTCGCAGCCACCCAGTTCGCCCCGGTCGCCGGGGACATCGACGCCAACGCCGGTACCATCGCCGGGCTGATCCGGGCTGCCGGGGCCGACGGCGCCCGCATAGTCGTCTTCGCCGAGCTCGCCGTGACCGGCTACGAGCCGACGCTGATCCGGGACACCCCCGGCCTCGTCCTCACCGAGGACGATGCCCGCCTCGAACCCGTACGGGAGGCGTGCCGCGCCGTCTCGGCGGCGGCGGTCGTCAACGGTCCCGTGCACACGGCGGAGGGCCGGCCCACGGTCACCTCGCTCGTCATCGGTCCGGACGGCGGACTCCTCGCCCGGTACGACAAGCAGCACCTGTACGGCATCGAGCAGGAGGTCTTCGCGGCGGGCGGCCGGGACGGCCGCTTCGAGCTGGACGGCACCCGGTTCGCGCTGGCCACCTGCTACGACAACCGCTTCCCGGAGCTCGCCGAGCGGGCCGACGCCGACGGCTGCACGGTCTATCTGGCGAGCTCGGCGCTCTCCGCCGACAACGACTCGTTCGAGAAGGTCTATCCGGTGCGGGCCCGGGAGTTCGGTCTCCACGTGGTGCTCGGCAACGTCCTCGGCAACAACGAGGACGGCGTGGGCTGCGGCGCCGCCGGTGCCTGGGGCCGGGACGGTGAACGGACCGCCGACGCGGGCACCGAGGTACCGGGCCACGTGCTCGCCGAGGTCGGCTGAACCGGCGCTTACTGGTGAGCTCGCCTGATCAACTGTCGTCAGTTGCCCTTGGCGTCCAGCCCGATGGCGACCGTAGGTGGTCTCCGGCGGCGTACCGGCTCCAGGTGCCTCCGGCTTGTGCGGCCAGCTTGGCGGTGGTGACTTGGTGGTAGCCGAGGGCGTCGGCGATGACAGGGGCGGGCATCTCCAGGACGTGCTCGCGGATCGCAGAGACCCGGCTGGCGATGGTGGGGATGCCGAGGTCGTTGAGCAGTGCCGATAGGGCATCGGGGTGCATCGGCTGCCCGGCTCGGCGTCCGGGGAACAACCAGCGCGAGTCGCGGTTCGTCGCGGTGTTCATGTTGTCCCGGTTGGGGATCCAGCTGAGCAGGAGATCGGCAACCGGGGCGGGGACCGGGGTTGGTGGTTCGCCGAGTCGTAGGAGGACCTGGTCGTCGTCGTGGATCACGTCGTCGATGGTGAGGCGGACGACGCGGCTGAGCGGTTGTGCGTAGAGCAGAACGATGGCGGCCGCGACCCGGGGCCGCAGCGGCAGGTCGTGGTCGGTCAGGACGCGGCCGAGCAGGTCCACGCGTTCGTGCTGCGGGAGCGGGGAGGCTTGGCGGATCACCGCGGCGGGCAGGCGGAAGCGCCGGGTGAGCTTGCTGGCTATGCACCAGAGCAGGAAGGCCCGGATGGTGTTGCGGCCGTGTTCGTTGTGCTCGACATGCCAGGCGTCGATGTCGGTCTGACGGCAGGTGGGCAGGGCGAGGCCGCGCTCGGAGAGCCAACCCGGGAAGGCCGTGGCGTGCTTGACCTGGTCGCCGGCATAGCGGCGGCTTGCCGGTGTGAGCGGCTTCTTCTCCGCCCGGGTGCGGAGCTTCGGCAGGACTTCCCAGGTCGCGAATCGGCGGACGAGTTGGGCATGTTCCGGATCGGTGATGTCAGCGAGGTGGCCGAGCAGCCACCGCTCGAACGAGCAGATCTGCTTGTCGATGGCGGGGAGCACGCCGCAGGCCATCAGAAGTTCCCGCAGGTGGGAGGCCGCCCTCCAGGGTTGGAGAGGGTGGAATGCCTCGTGGGTCAGTGCTATCTCCCCGCGGCCGAGGTGCCGCAGCAGGTGCTCGGGTGAGTCGGTCCGTCCCTTGCCGGTGTAGAGCCAGGTCAGGCCGGACAGCGGCTTGTCCATGGCGAGCAGGGAGTCGGCCAGCGGGACAAGTTCGGGGCGGATCTGGCCACTGCCGTCGTCCAGAAGCTCGGCGAGGCGGTCGGCGAATGTGCAGCGGGTGCAGAGTCGGCCACCGTGCAGTTTGTCCTCGAGGCCGCAGCGGGCGCAGGCGAAGGACTGGGAGAAGCCGGCGCAGGTGGTGCAGATCGCGGCGCCGTCGCTGGGGCGGCGCCCTGGAAGCGCCCGGTCCTGGCTGCAGCCTGGGCAGACTCCCCGCGTTCGTACTGCGCGGTCCGAGCAGGTCCGGCAGACGAAGCCGTCCGGCCAACTGCCTGCCTTGTGCCTGCGGCGGCCGCAGCGGCAGCACTCGGTCATGAACCAGCGCTCGTACTGCTCGTCGGTCGCGTAGGGGCGGCTCATGCGTCGGGCAGGATGCGGGCCGCACGGGGCCGCAGTTTCGCGACGGCCGCAGGCGGCGGGACGGGAAGGTCGCCGGTGGCGGTCTTGCGGACGCCGGCGTTCTCGGCGGTGGTGGCCACCAGGTCGGCTGGTGTGCAGGCCAGGATGTCGCAGAGCGCGGCCATGACCTGCAGTGACAGTCGTTCGGGGGTGCCGGAGACCAGGCGGTGGACCTGGGAGGCGGACAGGTCGATGCCCCGCTCGCGCAGCAGCGGCACCAGCTCGGTGGCGGTGAAGACGTGATGTGTGGCCATCACTTCGCGCAGCCGCCATCTGTAGCCGACCTTGCGTTTCATGCTTGCCTCCCGGCCTGGGTCTGGAGCGCGGCGGCGACGGTGGCGTCCAGATGCCGCCGCAGGGTGCGGGTGCGGAAGTCCGAGGACACGCAGGTGTAAATCGAGGTGGTGCTGGCGTGCTCGTGGCCGACCTGTTCCTGAACGAAGCGCGGGTCCCAGCCGTCCTCGATCAGGTGGGTGACGTACGACCTTCGCAGCGAGTGGAAGTCCAGCCCGTCGTCCAGGCCCAGGGCCTTGCGGTAGGTGATGAAGCGGGAGTTGATGCGCTGGCAGCCGATCCGGGCCCCGCGCTCGGAGGGCCAGAGGGCAGGATTGTTGGCGGTGCCGAACAGGGGGCGGACTTCGGTGAACCACTCGTCGAGGATGTCGGGGGTCCAGTCGAACACGGTCAGCACGCTGCGGCGCTTGGGCGGCGAGCCCTTCTTGGCCTTGCCGAAGCGGACCATCAGGCGGCCGTACTCGCCGTGCTCGGCGCCGTGCGGGTTGCGGCCGAAGTCGGCGGCGTCCAGCATCCGGGTCTCGTTGCGCCGTGTCCCAAAGGCGTAGGCGGTCTTGAACAAGGTGGCGTCGCGGAACGCGGGCAGCCAGCCCTTGCGGCCGAAGGCCCGGATCCGGGCGACCTCGTCGTCGCAGTGCGCGAAGAAGGCGTGCAGCTCGGCCTTGGTGAACGCGCGCTTCTTCGGGTCCGACTCGTTGTCCTGGACGTGCACCGCGGTGTTCCACTCGTGCACCACCTGGACCGGGTGGGTGCCGAACCGCTCCTCACAGGTCGCCGCCCACTCATAGAGCGGGTCGGTGGCGAAGTGGCAGAACGCCCGCACCGCCTCGGAGTACGAGCGGATCGTGGAGCGCTTCAGGTCGCGCAGCGAGCGCAGGTCACCGAGCCACTCGTCGACCATCGCCGGCGTCCAGTGCCACGGGTAGGTGTTCACATACGCGGCGAACGCCTTGACCGTGTTCTCCCGGCCCTCCACCGTCGTGCGGGCCAGATTCCGCGCCAACTGCTGGTTCGCGAACCCCGTCAGCATCGCTGTGAAGACCTGTTCCTCCGGCCGCAGCAACGCGACCCCGTCCACCAGGTGCAGCTTCGCCGCCCCCGGTATCACCCCGCTGAACCCCACTGATCCACCACTCTCCGTCACTCGCATTGGATGCGAGAAAACCGCATCCTATGCGAGTCTCCAGAAGACCCGCAGGTCAGCCCCCTGGGCTGCTGGTGGCCATGCCTCATCAGCGGCTACTGTGAGCGTCAACGCAGCAGCTCAATTCCCGCGTTCGGTCGGGCGGTTGATGCCCTGGGCGGCGGCAATGCGCATACCGTCGCCAGTTCGCATCAGATGCAATTGGCGGCAGATGGAACACCCCCGCGAACCTCTTCGCTAAGCTCGTCGCAACACTGGAATGATCACCGTGTTGCGACGATGACTGGAATCCGCCACGAGTCCTTGGCCCCGGGTGGCGATCTATGGGGCCGGTTGCGAATGACTCGATTGGCCCCACCTGGGTGCGAGCCGAGTGCGGCCTCACGGTGATGGGCTGTCAGGCCAGAACAGCGACTGCTTGCGGCGGTTCAGGCAGGAACCGTCCACTCCATCGGGATCGTTAGAAGCGAGCTGGGCGGCAACCTGACAGAGCCGGCTCAACGGTTCCGTCGACCAACTCCCGTGCGACCAGGCGGCCCACGGCCGCGGCGAGCGTGACCGCCGAGTGCATCACTGCCAAGTAGAGGCCGGGGACCTCGGCGACCGGGCCGACGATCGGCTCACCGTCGGCCGGCATCGGGCGCACTCCGAGTCGGGTGCTGATCAGCTCGACGCTCCCGGCGCCATGAAAAGTGGCCCGGACGGCGGCAAGGGTCCGTTCGGGCGAGTCCGCGGCGGCGATCAGCCGGTCCGCGGCGACCTGCCGAAGATCGAAGTCCTCGGTGTTGACCACGGTGCGGACCAGACCGGCCGGGGCGCTGAGTCGGAACAGCGGGCACGGCGACGATTCGACCGGGACACGCACGCCGAGCGACGCGCCCAGCGCGGCCGTGGCAACTCCGGCCGCCAGCACCACCGTCGCACCGGAGAGAGGTCCCGATGTCGTCTCAACCCCGGCGATCCGGCCCGCCGTGTCCCGGCGGACCGCGGTAACCGGCGTGTCCAGATGTACCCGGGTCCCATGGGTGCGAGCGCCCTGGACCAGCCGCTCGGTCACGCCCACCGAGTCGACAGCGCCGTCACCCGGCGCCCAGACAGCCCACTTGGGAGGCTGCCGAACGTTGGGGTCGAGTGTCGCCACGGTGGCCGCGTCCACGATCGTCTGCCCGGGCCCGGCGTCCGGCGCACTGTCCTGCCTGTTCCAGCTCAGCGAGCCGGACCAGGTCACCGGGAGTCCCGGCAACTCTGCCCCCAGCCGGTGGTACTCCGCCGTCGCGGTGGCCCGCAGCCCGGCGGCCGGACCCTTACGCACGCCAGACGCGCCGACCCAGGCGAACGAGTCCGCCGTCACGCCGACGCCTGGCCGCCCGGCGTCGACCAACGTCACGGTGGCGCCCGCCCGGGCGGCGTGATAGGCCACCGATGCGCCGACAATGCCGGAGCCGACGACGACCAAGTCCCTACTCGCCGCTGGGCTCAACACGTTCACGACCGTAACGTCCGCAGCGTCCGCCCGTAGACGAGATTGAGACGCGGGACACCAGGCCGCCCATCCGCAGGAGCCCGCCGCAGCCCGCCGCAGCCCGCCGCAGCCGAGCGCCTCTCCCGGATTGGCACCCAACGCTGGTCGCACACGCCAACAACGAGCCATTCGCTAACGCCCACGACCGCCACCATGTCATTGCCGCATCAGGAACCTCAGGAGGCTGCGGTGGCCTGCTGGCGGGCTTTGGTGTGGGCGAGGCGGTAGGAGTCACTGCCGGTCTCGATGATGTTGCCGCCGAAGGTGAGGCGGTCCACGATGGCCGCGCAGAGCCGGGGGTCAGTGAACGTGGGCCTCGTTGCGGCTGGACCGGGCACCACGACCGTTTGGGCGAGTGCGGTCTGGTCCGTGGTGAGCTTCGGCTGGCGCCTGCCGACCTCGACGCGGGCCCCTGTGGAGCTGCGTGAGGACTTCGCGTGCCGAGCCCACATCTATGGAGTGATCTGCCTCACAGGCTGTCACAACGATCAGTCGCGCGGTGTCTTGAGGCCGAACCCCTTGAGACAGAGGAGACAGCATGACCGAGAAGATCGAGGCGGTCGTGATCGGCAGCGGATACGCAGGTGTCAGTTCCCGTCAGCACGCGCGGCGCCGTTCCACTCAACTCGCCGGGAGCAAGCGAGCCGACAGGAGCAACTCATGAAGCACCGCCTCGTCGTCCTCGGAGCCGGGTATGCCGGGGCCTACGTGGCCGGGACCCTGGCCCGCCGACTGTCCCCGGCGGACACCGAGATCACCGTGGTCAACGCCGAGCCGGACTTCGTCCAGCGGCTGCGGCTGCACCAGCTCGCGGCCGGCCAGGAGATCGAGGCTCCACACCTCGCCGACGTCTTCGGGGGCACGGAGATACGGCTGCGCCTGGCCCGTGTCACCGCCGTCGACCCCGAGCGCCAGGTCGTCGCCGTGGCCGACGCCGACGGCGGCGGCGAGCTCGGCTACGACACGCTTCTCTACGCGCTCGGTAGCCACGTCGCCGACCACAGCGTCCCCGGCGTGGCCGAGCACGCCTTCGACGTCACCGGCCGGGCCTCGGCGCTGCGCCTGCGCGAGCGCCTGGACAGCCTGAGCCGGCGGGACGACGGCGGGAGCGTGCTGGTCGTCGGCGACGGGCTGACCGGCATCGAGACCGCCACCGAGATCGCCGAATCCCGGCCGGGCCTGTCGGTGACGCTGGTCGCCCGCGGCGAGCTGGGCACCCAGCTCGCCGCCGGAGCCCGCGGCCATCTGCGCCGGGCCTGTGACCGGCTGGGCATCACTGTCCGGGAGCACACTGGCGTCGAGGCCGTCGAAGCGACGCGGGTGCTGTGCGCCGACGGCACGGTCCTGGCGTCCGACGCGACCGTGTGGACGGCCGGGTTCGCGGCCGTCCCCATCGCCGCTGCCGGCGGTCTTGAGGTCACCGACAACGGTCGGATCGTCGTCGACCGCACCATGCGGTCGGTCTCGCACCCGAACGTCTACGCCGTCGGCGACAGCGCCTATGCCATCGGCGACAACGGCCGGCCGCTGCCCATGTCCTGCGCTTCAGCCGGCTACACCGGCCGGCAGGCCACGGAGGCGATCGTGGGACGCCTGTGCGGCCGCAAGATCGCGAACACCAAGCTGGAGTACCTGGGCAACCACATCAGCCTCGGGCGGCGGGACGGGATCCTGCAGATGGTCGACGACGAAGCGCGGGCGAAGCCGAAGTATGTGGGCGGCCGGAAGGCCGCGCGGATCAAGGCGGGCATCGTGAAGATGTCCCTGTGGGGCACCTCGCACCCGACCTTCGGCCTGCCCAAGCGCAAGCTCCGCCTGGCCGCCGCGCCGGATCCGTCCGTCGGGAAGACGGTCCGGCCACGGGAGAACGGAGCAGCCGCCCACGGCTGAGAACACCTGTGTCGTCGTGCGCACCAAGCCCAAGGACGACCACCGCCGGCAACTGCCGCAGGCCAAGCACGGCGGGGCGTAGGCCATCGCTGGGCGGCCAGCCTGACCAGGCATTCGAGGGAGAGACCGAGAGATGACCGACCACACCACCGACCTGGCGACCGAAGCGTTCGTCGCCCACCGTAACCTGCTCTTCACCGTCGCCTACGAGATGCTCGGATCGGCGGCCGATGCCGAAGACGTCCTCCAGGAGACCTGGCTGCGTTGGGTCAGGGCCGACCTGGGACAGGTGAGCGACCAGCGGGCGTACCTGGTGCGGATCACAACCCGGCAGGCGCTCAACCGGCTGCGCACCATGAAGCGCCGCCGCGAGGCGTACGTCGGCCAGTGGCTGCCCGAACCGCTGATCACCTCGCCGGACGTGGCCGAGGACATGGAACTCGCCGAGAGCATGTCGATGGCGATGATGCTCGTACTGGAAAGTCTTTCCCCGACCGAGCGGGCGGTGTTCGTGCTGCGCGAAGTCTTCGAGGTGGACTACGACGAGATCGCCGAGGCCGTCGGCAAGACCCCGGCGGCCGTACGCCAGATCGCGCACCGCGCCCGCGGGCACGTCGACGCCCGCCGGCCCCGTCGGACGGCCTCTCCGAGGGAAACCCGAACGGCACTGGAGTCCTTCCAGCGCGCCATCGAGACCGGAAACCCACAGGACCTCCTCGACGTACTCGCCCCCGATGTCGTCCTGCTCAGCGACGGCGGCGGCGTCAAGCGCGCTGCGCTCAGGCCCATCATCGGTGCCGAGAAGATCGTCCGCTTCTATCTCGGCAGCTCCGCCAAGGTCGAGGCCACCATCACCTGGGAGCCCACCGTGGTCAACGGAAGTCCCGCACTCGCCGTGCACCGCGACGGCGAGCTCGACGGCGTCATGGCCGTCCGTGTCGAGGGCGCCCGCATCACCGGCCTCTATTTCGTCCGCAACCCCGAGAAGCTGAGCCACGTCACCTCCGAGACGCCGCTCACCCTGCGCTGACGCCAACGGCTCGGACAGGCACCCATCCATTGCCGCACACCACAAGAGGGGGACCACACCATGACCAGACAGACGACGGCCGCTGCGCCGCGCGGCCTCACCCTCCTGAGGACCGCGACAGCCCTGCAGACCCTGACCCTCTTCTTCCAGGCGGTCACCGCGGGCATGTTGCTGACCTCGTCCCACGGCTATCTGATGCACGACGTCGGATCGAAGGTGATGTACGCGGCCGCCATGCTGTACGTGCTCGCCGCGATCCTGGCCTGGCGCCCGGGCGGCGGATCCCCGCGCCCCATCCTGTACGCCGCCGGCTTCCTCCTACTCGCCTCGGTGCAGGTCGCACTCGGCATCGCCCACGTGCCCTCGTTCCATGTCCCCCTGGGCGTGGTGATGTTCGCCCTCAGCACCCTGGCCCTGGTCCAGACACTGTTCCCGCGCTTGCCGCTGAGCCCCGCTGCCAGGTCGTAGCCACCGCCCGGTGAACCGCTGTGGATGGCGATCTCGACGGTGAACTCAGGCGGTCACGAGAGCCGTCTGGGCAACGGCCGCCCGGGCCCAGATGCCCGGTGCGATTCCGGACCGCCATCGCCCGCGTCGCCCTGCGGCAGCGATCGAGTCGCAATTCGCAGCCATGCCTGTGCCCATGCCGGCCCGCGATCTCACGAATGACCAGTTCAGACCTATATCAGAAAGGCAGGACACCCCATGTCCGTTCGATCCGTGCTCGCCGTTGCCGTTGCCGTCCTGATCGGCGGTTTCGCGTTCGCCGAACCGGCCGCCGCGGACCCCTCGGTCCAGCCGGTCGCCGCGAGCGTCTACACCGTGAGTGTCGGCCGGGTCGGGGCTTCCCTGTCGGCGCTGGTCAGCCTCCTCGGCGCGGTGGGCGGCGGCCTGGCCCTGGCCCGCCCCACCGGGCAGGGACACACCGGCACCTGGGCCCGGCGGAACGGCGCCGTCACGGCTCTCGTGGCGGGTCTGGTCGCCGTGGCCGTCGGCGGGACGGTCGCGGCCACCGCCGACGGCGGTCTCGGCACCGGCAACGGGCTCGGCGGCGCCTACTTCGCCATGCTCCTGGGCCTGATCGCCGTCACCCTCGGCTGGCTGGCCCGCTCCCGTTCCCGCCGAACCCGCTGATCGACGCTGTCACGTTTGTTGACCGGGTGGAATGATTTCTGGTTGATCGTGCTGGAAGGGGCTGTCCGTGGGGGCCATGTCGCCGTCGTACAAGGGGCACCGGTACCCGGTCGAGGCTGTCTCCTGCTGTGTGTGGCTGTACTTCGGCTTCCCGCTGTCGTTCCACGAGGTCGAGGAGCTCATGCTCGAGCGCGGAGTGCCCGTCTCCTACGAGACGGGGCGCCGCTGGTGCGCCAAGTTCGGGCAGCAGTACGCAGGCGCACTGCGCCGCCGGTAGCCCCGGCCTGGTGACAAGTGGCATCTGGAGGAGGTCTTCAGCAAGATCAACGGCGAGCAGCGGTACCTGTGGCGGGCCATCGACCAGGATGGCGAGGTGCTGGACATCCTGGTGCAGTCGGCGGGACAAGGTCGCGGCCAGGTGTTTCTTGCGCAGGCTGATGAAGAAAACCGATGCGGTGCCGCGGGTGACCGTCACTGACAAGTTGCGTTCCTACGGCGCGGCCCGCCGCGAGGCCATGGCCTCCGTCGAGCACCGGCAGTCGAAGTACCTGAACAACCGGGCGGAGAACAGCCACCAGCCGACGAGACAGCGCGAACGCGCGAACGCGCGAGGAAAGGCTTCCGCTCCGTGGGCGGGGCGCAGCGGTTTCTGTCCGCATGCAGCGGCATCACGCCCCACTTCCGACCCCGCACCCAACGAACCGTCCCGAACCGGACGGCGGCCCACTGTCATGAAACCCTGCACGCCCCGGCGCAAGATCTGCTCACTTGTCGTACCCACAGTCAATGCAGCCGGGAACACGTTCTGGAATCCGGCGAGGTCCGATCTGTGTGCCTGGAGACTTCACGGCCCCGAACAGGTCGATATCGAGCCATCGTGCTGGCTCGCGGGCACCGGAGATCCATGCGCCGAGTTCGGCGAGCGCTGCATGGACGGTCAGCCCGTTCAGGTAGACAACCGAGGGGTTGGCGACACCGGTTCCGTACCCGTGCAGGCGGTCGACAGCTTGCTGGTGGTCCGGTTTGGCCCAGCGTGAGATCTCCGCCGAGTCGAGTTCGTTCAGGCAGGTCAGGCACGCGGCGCCGGGCAGCATGAAGAAGACACGGCCGCCGAGCGCGACAGGCTGCTGATGGTCATCGACACCGGTGGCGATGTCGAGAAGCGGGGTACGTGTGTCGATGGCGATCTGGTTGAGGCGGTGCCGCGGGCCATCGTGGTCGACACAGCAGATGAGCAGGTCGACGTCGTGCAGTTCGGGATGTTCCCCTACGGGTGTGAGCCCGGGGAAAATCTGGACCTCGACTCTCGGGTCGATCGAGCGCATGCGGCGGCGCGTGACGACCGTCTTCGGGCTGCCAATATCGGCTTGGTCGGCGGTGACGAGCCGGTTCAGGTTAGTTGTCTCGACGGCGTCGTCGTCAAGGACGATGACATTACGGAAACCGAAGTAGGCGAGCCCGAGCGCGACGTGTGATCCGGTGCCTCCGGCGCCGACGACCGCCACGCGCAAGGTGGCGACGGCCGCTTGAGCCCGGGGCCCTAGGAGAGGGGTCTGGCGGGAGAATCGGGCATCGGTGGTAGCTGGCGCGTTAAGCACCTTGATGTTGTCACCGAGCACGGTGACCGTGTCGAACGGCTTACGTTCGAGCTCGCCGTCGGTGCCGGGGCGCCACCAGTCGGCGCGGACCATTCCTCGCGCCCACACGGCGGCCGCGTAGGGCGTCCCGTTCAGCAGGTCGACCGCGTATGGCGACATCTCGGCGAGCCCGCGCTCATCGAGGGGCGAGAATCCTGGTGGCTCCAGCCGGTGGTTGTGGAATTCGACGAGGCCCCGTCCGGTGGCGACCGCCTGGTTGTGGATGCGATCGAGCGCCATGTCGGCCAGGCGCCAGCCGTCGTGGTTCGGCTCGATCTCCTCGTCGCCGATGAGCGTGATATCGACAACCTCAAGGACGGGGCCGCTCTCGCCGTTGTGCAGCAGCTTGGTGAAGGCAAAGGCGAATCGCTCGCCGCGTGCTTCGGTCAGATGCTGCTCGATGCGCTCCCAGTGCTCGGACCGCGTGAACTTCAGAGTGCTCATCGGTTCAGCTCGCCTCCTCGAAGCGGGTGAGAGCGCCAGCCAAGTAGTCCGCGAGGTTGCTGCCCAATGCGGGGTCCACGTGGGGGTGCCAGTCGTTCGGGTCGATGTGGTAGGAGAACTGCAGCCAGAAGCGTCCGGCGTGCTGTTGTATGCCCTGGCTGTTGCCGGGCGTTGCGCCCCCAGCAAGGGTCAGGTCCGGGCGGGCGCAAATGTTGTCCGGCTGACCAGCGGGATAGTTCACGGGGACGGCGAACAGGACATCGGTGTCGGTGTGGGACCAACCGGCGGGCAGCGGATGGTCTCGCAGTGCGACGACGAGGGCTTCAGCGTCGATGGTGGCGTTCGGGAACGCCTGGCGCAGCAGCTCTTCCTCCTGCACCAGGCGTTCGGCGAGCCGGTCGGGCACGGACACGCGATCAGCCTCGCTTGAAGCGGGGACGGCGCTTGAACTGGGCGCCGGGCACGAGGTGGACTGTCTCGTCGGGCGTGATCGTGATGCGGGTACCGTCCGGCAGGATCTGAACCAGGCCGTCGGCCGGGTTGATGCCGGCCATCGCCATGATCTGCACGCCGGTGATCGTCGGCTTGTTGTGGGTGTATTCCACGCCGTCGACCTCGAAGACGAATGTGGGGTGCTTGGTGTGGTCTGTCTCGGTCTGGCTGTCTGCGGCTGCCATCCCGGGGCCTCCAAGGATCGACCCGCCGGATGCGGGCTTTCACCTCCTAGTCGTTAGCGGCAGGCCGTCCGCAACCCCCTTCACGCAAGTATTTTTCAGGCCGAATCTGTGGTGGCGTAGGTCAACTCCACGACGTCCGGTGCGGCGCTGGCCAGACGGCGTGCCAGCCGTTCTTCGTAGGTGGTGATGAGGATTTGCCCTACGGTGCCCTCCTGGACGGCTGACACCAAGGTCTGGGCGACTGCGGCGCGGCGGCGCGGATCAAGGTGCTCGAGCGGTTCGTCGAAACACACGGTCGAGGCACGTGCAACCGAACTCGCCAGCAGCAGTCGCGTCACGAGCAGAGCGGTGGACCGTTCTCCGCCGCTCAGGTCTCCCACCATCAGCGTGGCGTCCCCGTGGGGGATTGTGAGGTTTCCATCGGCGTCGAAATGCAGCCCGTCGGCGCCGAAAACGAGCTTCCAGCGTCGGCCAACCTCGTGCGCGATCGGTTCGATGTAGTCGGTCAAGTAGCGGTCGGCCAGCTGGTGGATGGTCTTCTCGGTGACCTCCATGACCATGTCTTCACGCGCGGCCGCGATGAGGGTCGACTGATCGCGTGCAGCTTCCCGTAGTCTCGCCAGCTCGCTCCTAGCTGCTCCGAGCCGAGCTGCCGCATCACCGTGGCGTTCAGCGAGATCTGAGAGGCGTTGACGTGCTTCGGCTAGCTCGGTGACCGCCTCTGCGCCAGGATCGTCGCCGACCGGTTCCGTCGGGGTGTGTAGCGCATTGAGTGAGTCGCGGAACCCGGTAATCGCGATCAGCCGCTCGCGAGCCCGCGCGGTGTCGCGAGCGCGCCGTTCGATCTCGGCGTGCGCGGCGTGGTCCACACCGCCGTGTGCGGAGACCGCCGCCTCCCGTTCGGCCGGCGTCAGCGGGCGAAGGCAGGTCGGGCACTGATCCGTGGCAGATGCAAGGATCTCAGCAGCCGATGCTGCACACGCTGCTCGAACCTCCGCCGCTGACGTGGCCGCCCGGCTGGACTCGAGCTCGATCGAGGCGGCACGCTCGTTTCTGGCGATCGCAGCCCTCGGATCCTGATCGCCGAGATCGACGGAACCAGCCATGCCTGCGGCGAGTCGCCTTACCTGCTCGTCGAAGGCATGGGCGTTCTTCCGGTAGTCGCTCCAGGCCTGCGCGAGAGTTGCTTCCGGTTCCAGCCGGTGCGCCAAAGCGTGCGCGGCCTGTCGCTGATCCGCGATCCCGGACAGTTCCGCCTCCAACCGTGAGACGGTCTCCGTCACTGATGCGATGGCCTCGTCGGTTCCGCTCAAGTCATCGCGCAGAGTCTTGATCTTCGCCGCAAGCTCAGACCTCCGCGTATTGATCGCTTTGGCGGCCTGCAGCATCGGTGTGATGCCGAAGATGTCGGCGAGGTGATCCTTGATCGGAAAGCCGGTGGCCTCCCCTTTCGCCCCGACGCCGAAGATCAGAGCGTCGAGTAGTCCTGGATCGGCCGCCCAAGCACGGCGCAGGAGTTGCGTGTAGGCCTCTTCGCCGATCGCCGTGCCGTTGGCCCTCGCATCGAAACGAGCGGTGCCGCTGCGCTTGATCGACCTGGTCAGCTGCACCTCGGTGTCCGCCAGCACCAAGTCCAGGCACACTGTCGCCAATTCGTGGCCGACGCGGACCGCCTGGCCGAGCCGGCGAGCCGGGGGCGCACCGAGCAGGCCCCATCGGACGGCCTCAACCAACGACGTCTTGCCGACGCCGTTCGGAGCGACGAAGAACGTGACCGGGCGGCTGAGCTCCAGGTCTAGCGTTTCGTAGGCCCGCCAATGGCTCAGGCGAATGCGTCGGATCACGATGCGGCAGCCTCCGCCATCTCCGTCAGATGATCTACGAAGTCATCTGGCATCAGGCCGCCCGTTTGCACGCTCACTACGAGGGCGGCGAGTTCCGCCGCATCGACGTTGCCGAGTGCAAGCTGGCCTTCCTTCTTGTACTCGAGCCGAGGCTTCGCACGAAGAGCCTGCGCGATCTGTGCCCCACTCACCTCCCTCGCCACGGCGTCGAGAGCTGCTGTATCCGGAAGCACGTCGAAATCTGCGACCCGGTCCCAGCGCGGCAGGCGCTGCTCGAAGAACCGTTCCAAGGTGAGTCCCAGAGGCTCTGGCAACATCGAGCTGTGAGGGTCGAGCCAGCCCAGCACCGGACTGATGGAACGCGTCACGTCGGCAGGCGAGAGAACGACAGCCCGCTCGGCGTCACTGGAAGTGACACAAATCGCCGAGATATCGGCGTACAGGTTAAAAAACCGCCCGAGTCCCTCCGGTGCGCTCGACCACGTGTCGGTGTCACCCACGAGGACAGCTACCGCTTCCGCCAACACAGCGCACTGCGCAAACGCCCGCATACCCTCCGGTACCTCCGGCGACCATGCGGGATGGAACTCCATGGAGATACGGCCTCGAAACCGAAAGGCCACCTCCTCAAGCGAGGCCTTGAGTGGTTCGTCCACTTCTCCGCCCGAGGCCCGCAGAGCCGACTGGGCGGCCATAGGCAACGGAGCGGACAACGTATCCGCCACCAGACCCAATCGCCGAGCGACGGGGTCCTGCTCGAGAGGTGGGAGTTCCGGGTCTCGATCGGCCAACGCCTTCACAATCTCGAACTGCCCCGTGATCGCCTCTCGACGGCTCGGCGGCAGATCCGACAGATCCGGCTGAGGGCCGAGGCCGCGCAGGAACAGTAGGTACTCCTCGATAAGCGCGTCGTTCAGGTTATCCAGTTCCTCATTGTCAGTCACTGTGCCACCTCCCGTCCCGTGGTTCCTCTGCTTCGCTGCGCTCAGATTCGACGCAACGTCTGATCGCTTCGATGGCACGCTTTCGCTGCCGACTCGCTGCTTGGTGCGTTTTGCCCTTGCGGAACGCCCAGTCGGACAAGAGCTCCTCTCCCATGATCGTCGCTACGACGAGATCGCGTTGCTCATCGGTCAGAAACCCGAAGCATCCCTCGGCGAGGGCGACTACTCGTTCGTCTTCCTCTGCGGCTCGCACATCGTCGTCACGGAACTCCACCGCCGCCGTAGCTACCCGGTCAGCAAGGAACCTCTTGATCCCTTCGCGCTCGCGCACGACTCCCCTACCGATGTCCTGCCCTCGTCGGAGAGCGATCACCTTCGCGAGCCCGATGACCGACGACACATCAGCGGGATCTTTATCACGCAACTGCTCGAACGCCTCGCAGACGGCATCCTCAACGTCGTGGTGATCTGGAATGGAAGAGGTGATCGAGCGAATCCCACGCCGGGCGGCCTGGTACATGGCTCCGCGGACCGCCGCATAGAGCTCACGCGCGTCGAGCCGCCCCTGCCGCCATCGCAGAAGCAGTCTTTCGGCTTCGGTGTCCGTCCCAGGCTCGTCCATCACTCGTACGTCGCTCGGAAGGCGGCGATCGCAACCCCCTCCTGGAAGATTTTTTGGCCGCGCATCATGCCCGCACGCGGTAACCACTCTGCCCCAGTGTGTTCCCACGCGAACCAGAAGTCGCGCAGCTAGACCGCAGCGGGTAGACGCGAGATGGCGAGAAGAGTCTCGTCGCAGCGGGCGCCGTCCGGTTCGTGACTGTTCGTTGGGCGGTTGGGGTGGGAACGAGGACAGACACGGGCTTCCAAGATCATGGCGGTTTCTGCGCCCCATGAACTGCCTGGAAGACCATGCCGGCCGACGCTGCATCCCCGATTCCGTCCGCCCTTGACCAGATGGTGTCCCGCCGAGTCCCGCACGTTCTGGTCGAAGTGGCCGCCGACACGTACACCGCCCGATGGATCCGAACCAACTGGGCGAGTTCATCGAAACGGTGGCCAGACAGTTGGACGAACTTCGCGCGATACACCCCCGGCTCACCGCAGTCCGCGCCGATTGGGCCGCGCGGACCGACACGACGGCCAACGCTGAGACAGCGTAATCTCACCGCCTCAAGAATGCCCCCGAGATCCCTACGGCCCCAGCGTCACGCTCCGACGGCTGTCGCAAATGCCCAGCCCAGAGGTCCTGCCCGCTCCTCCGCTCCAGGGACTTTTCAGGGACTTTCAGCGCTGTCCGAGGGACTTCCGAGGGACTTTTTGCCGCCTAACCCGGCAAGCCCCTGAAAGATCAGAAAGGGCCTCCGTCGCAGATCAGAGGCCCTTTCCAAGGCAAAACCGCAGGTGGCGGCAGACGAGTCGGGCTGTACGCCGGGTACTGTCGCCATCCCGGCACAAAGGCGCAGGCGTCCACCGCCAATTCAGACTGCGCGATCCACCGCCTGAGCTTCCAGCCATGTCTCCACCTCCGGCCAGCGGTAGCGCAAATAGCGGCTGACCTTGTGGGCTCGCGGACCCTGGCGTCGGTGATTCCATACGTAGACCGTGTTCAGCGGCACGCCGAGGAAGTCGGCCAGTTCCTCAGCGCTCATCAGCGGGCGGCGGTCCCTCGCGTCACTGGCGGCTTCTGCCGCACGGGCAGTCGTTTGACGCATGAGTACTCCAGAAAGGCTCAGAAACGGGCAGGGGAAAACCACGCGAGCGGTTGCCCGCTGTGGTGGTGCACCGAACAGTGACATGAGATTCCAGCCGCACCAAATAAAAGGCATTGCGGCGAAATTACTGAGGCTCTGCAGAACTCTCGAAAGACGCCAGCGAACCCTCGGCGAGGACTCGTCGAACCCTCGCCGACACCTCAGCGAGGATTCGGCTAGGGCGAGTTCCTTCCCCACCACTCTGGATGCCCATGTCGCAATGCCACGGACAATATGTTTGACATTTCCAGATCCCTGGATCAACATTCCATTCACTCAAGCCACGACGAACCGTCCCACGATTTCACCGTCGATGACGACCTTCACCCAAGAGAACCCCACCAAGAGCGTCAAGGCCGCCTGACATTAGGAGTTAAGTCCATGCCGTACGACCGTTGGCACAAGTCACGCCCGAAAGCGGGAGAGGCGGTCTGCAAGGAACACGGCAAGGTTCCGACGATGGATCACGGGGTCGGGAGGCGATGGCAGGCCCGTTGGCGTAACCAGGAAGGCATACAGCAGACGGAACTGTTCCGCACCGAGGCCGAAGCCCGCAGGCACGAGACCAAGATGCGGTCGGGAGTGGACGACGGGTCATACATCAACCCTCGCGCCGGAGAGGTCAGGGTCGGTGAACTCGCCCTCATGTGGCTCAAGGGACACGAGCACAAGAATCCGCGCACGTACCGACGCCACAGGGAGCGGATTCAACTGCACATCATCCCTACCGCAGTTGGGAAGATGCGCGTAAAGGACGTGAACGCGTCGTCTTTGCTGGACTGGCTGCACGACCGTCGTCGGCTGCTTGAAAGTTCCACGCTGCGCCTGGTCTTCGACAATCTTCGAGCTGTCTTTGACTTGGCCGTGGACGACAGCCTGATACCTAAGAACCCATGCCTCGCCAAATCGGTGCAGGACGCCAAGCCGAAGCGAGGAGACGGCGGCCGGGCAGAGCTGACCCTGACGTGGGCGGACACCGAGAAGATCCGCGCCGAACTTCCCGACCGCTACAAGGCACTCGTCGACTGCGGTCGCGGCCTGGGCCTTCGTCAAGGAGAAATATTCGGCCTGTCACCAGAAGACATCGACTGGGCACACCCTGACGGCCCGATGGTGCACGTGCAACGGCAGGTGGTCCACGACGGCTCGCTCCTGGCATACGCCCTCCCCAAGGGCGGAGACGCCGAGAACCCGAAGGACCGGTGGGTCGAACTGACCGACGACGTGGCCATCCCCCTGCGCGAGCACATGGAGAAGTACCCGCCTGTCGAGGTGACCCGACCGTGGGGCAGCAAAGACGGCGCCCCGGTCACGGTGCGGCTGATCTTCTACACCCGAGAGAAGACCGCCATTCAGTCGAATTGGTTCAACTCCTACCGCTGGAAGCCTGCCCTGGCGGCGGCCGGCCTCATCAAGCCCCTTGACCCCAACGCGAAGGGCCGGCGCTGGGAGAAGTCCCGCGACATGATGATGCACGCCCTCCGACACCTGTACGCCTCGATGATGATCAACGGTGGGGTGGACGTGTACACACTCGCGGATCGGCTCGGGCACGCCGATCCTGCGTTTACTCTACGTAAGTACGTACACCGGATCGTCGGAGCCGGTTCCAAGATCCGCATCGCGGTCCGAAGCGCCTACACGAGGGCCGCGTAACTCCTGCGTTGTTCGGCTTGTGCAGCGTCCGTGCAAGATGATCTTGGGACGCTTCGTTTGCGCAGGTCAGATACTTCGTATAGGAGTTCCGGGACATCTGAGCGGCGAATGCCGCCGCACCCTGCCTGACCGGCACTGATGCGAGTCCGATGGTGGTGCGGCGGCACCTCTGGGCTTCTCTGGGACTTTGGGCCAGGAGCGAGTTGCCCGGCTGCCCTGCGGCAACGCCCGAGGGGGTATCAGATCTGCGAGATTCGGGCGGCATCCACCAACCACACGGGAGGACCACGGCGCGGCCGCCACCAGCGAATACGCGCGGCAGCGCTGGGCGTTCGGCATGTCCTCATCCGGGGCCGCTCCCAGCCCACCTCAGCGAGAACACCGATCAGGCGGCGGCCTCCGCGTCGCGCGGCCACTCCCCCAGCGCCTCCGTCGCGCCTGCCGCACCGGCACAGCACGTCAGCGCTTCGGCGCTCCTGGCAAAGTCGAGGACTGCCCCATGACTGATACCTCCACCGCCCAGGCTCCCGCTCCGGAGCCCTCGGCTGCGCCGGACCGACGTCACGGGCGGCACTCCCCGGGCGTACGTCCGGTCACCGTCGAGGCGAACGGCATCACACTGTCCGGCCTGCTGAGTGAGCCCTCGCATGGCTCTCCACGTGCGCTCATCGTCGCCCTGCACGGCGGTGGCATGAACGCGGGATACTTCGATGGCCAGGCACACCCGGACGTCTCCCTGCTGTCTTTGGGGGCACGCCTGGGCTACACGGTGCTGGCCCTGGACCGTCCGGGCTACGGGGCCTCGGCGGTCCGCCTGCCCCGGGGGCAGAGACTGACGGCCCAAGCCGCCACCGTGCGCGCCGCTGTCGCGGCGTTCACCGCACGCCACACGCCGGGGACCGGGACGATTGTGCTGGCGCACTCCTTCGGAGCCAAGGTCGCCCTGGCGGCCGCCGCCGGCTGGGACACGACCGACCTGTTGGGGGCGGATGTCTCGGGGTGCGGAGGCAGGCCGGCAGTCAGCCCCGGCCTGGTCGACGGTGAAGGCGGTATGAGTCGGCGGAGGCTGAACTGGGGTCCGCTGCATCTGTATCCGCCGGACACATTCCGACTGGCCCGGACAGTGGTGGCGCCCATGCCCGCGCTCGAGGCCGGCGCAGTGGTCGGCTGGGCGCGGCTGTCAGCGGCGATCCTGCCCCGCATCCACGTCCCCGTCCGGCTTACTTTCGCCCAGCACGAAGCCTGGTGGTGCCACGACGACGACGATCTCGCCGATCTGACCGCACGCCTGTCCTCAGCTCCACGGGTCGTCATCGACCGCCTGCCCCACGCCGGCCACAACATCAGCCTCGGCTGGGCCGCACGCGCCTACCACCTCAAAGCCCTCGCATTCGCCGAGGAATGCCTGGGCTCCAGCCCACGACAACGCTGACCTGCATTGCCCCGGAAATGAGCGTCCGACGGACGTCGAGGCTGTGTGCTCCTCGTCACGGTCAGGGGCAGCCGCACGGCACACCGCGCACAACTGCGTGCCCGTCAGAACAGTCTGCGCGTCAGACGTGTGGCCACTGCCCCGTACGCCACGCCGAACGCCACGGAGACCAACAGGGCCAGTAGCGGGGGGTGGTCCCTCAGGTAGGGGTAGACCTGGAAGTGCGTCAGGTAGATGTACAGCGAGCTGCCCGCCAGGATGGCCGCGAGTCGGTTGAGTGGGTCGAGGCTGGGCAGGGCCGGGATCCACAGCAGCAGGATCAGGCCGCCCACGACGACGGAGGTCCGCAGGGTTTGCCCGTCGGGGAACAGCCCCTGCACGGTGACCAGCACAACGGCGGTCAGCAGCAGCCGCTGCGCCGCCGTACGGGACTGCGCCGCCGCCCAGCCCAGTGCGAACAGGAAGAACACCACCGAGGGGCTCAGGTGGTAGCGGACGTGCGCCAGGCCCCAGGGATCGTAGCGCCCGACCATCCCCAGACCCACCAGCGCCAGGGCGAAGCCGAACGAGCTGCGCCGCTCCACACGGTCGAGCAACGGGATCGCCAGCAGCGCCGCCAGCCCGGTCAGGAAGTAGACCAGCGCCTCGACGAACCAGTAGCGCCACTCCGGATCGGAGTTGTCCTGTGCGAAAAGGCTGTTGGCCAGCACGATGTTGGCCAGGTCGTATTCGCGGGTCAGCAGCAGCGCGAAGGTGATCCACACGATGCTCGGCACGGCGACGCGCACGATGCTGCGCCCCAGCCTCCGCAGGCGGTCCCGGCGCCCGTGTGCGGTGAGGTGGAAGCGGGCGAAGTTGAAGCCGGCGACAGCCAGCAGCACATGGGCGCCCCCCTGGACGTTGAACACGGGGATGTGCGAGCCCACGATCAGGACGATGCCGATCGCACGCAGGGCGATGCCGGTGTCCAGGGTGCGCCGCAGCCCACGTCTCGGACCCGTGCTCCCAGCCGTGCGCCGGGCGGCATGGGGGCCGCGCAGGTCCCGGATCGGTGTGGTGTGCCAGTCGGCGGGCAGCACGCCCAGCGCCTGTTCCAGCCGCAGCGACATCTCGACGTAGGAGAGCGAGTCGCCGCCCAGACTCACGAAACTGCTGTCCTCGGTGACGTCGGCACGGTCGAGGATCTCTGCGTAGAGAGCACGGAGGTCGGCAATGGCGGAGCCCTGGCGGCACGGCGGCGCCTCCGGCTCACGCGCCAGCCGTCGTACGGCCTCGTAGTCGGGCTTGCCCGAGGCCAGCCGCGGGAGCTCGGGCATGATCCGCGCGCGTATCGCGCGGGGCGGCAGGCCGCAACTGTCCGCCACCAGGCGCCGGACGCATGCCGCGTCGACACCCTTGGCAGGGATCGCGACCAGGGCCAGCACGTCGGCGTCCCCGGCGCAGAAGGCGCGTATCCCGTGCTCCTCCAGGATGGCCTCGACGCGCTGCACGTCGATCCGCAGCCCCAGGATCTTGGTGAACCGACTGCGGCGCCCCACGATCTCGTACAGCCCGTCGGGGGCGCGCCGGGCGATGTCTCCGGTGTGCAGCTCCTCGACGGTCCGCCCCAAGGCGAGGTCCGCCGGGCTCTCGGCGTACCCGAGCATGACGTTGGGGCCCGAGTAGACCAGTTCGCCGGTGTCCGGCTCGTCGATGCCGTCCACCGGTCCGAGCCGGAAGGAGCCGCCGGGGATGGGTACTCCGATGGCCTGCGGGCGCTCGGCCGCGAGGGCCGGGGGCAGGTACGCCATGCGGGCCGTCGCCTCGGTCTGCCCGTACATCACGAAGAGCTCCCAGCCCGCGCGGCGGCCCGACTCGGCGTAGTGGGCGACCCGTTCGGGCGCCAGGCGTCCCCCGGCCTGGGTGACGTAGCGCAGGTGGGGCAGTCGCATCCGCTCGAAGCCGACCCGGTCGAGCAGGTCGAAGGTGTACGGCACCCCGGCGAGTGAGGTGCCGCGGGCGGCGCGGAACTCCTCCCAGAATTCGGTGTCGGCCACGGATCGCTCGGTGAGGAGCAGCCCGGCGCCCCGCAGCAGTTGGCTGTGGATGACGGACAGGCCGTAGCAGTAGTGCATGGGCAGGGTCGTGGCCGCGCGGTCGGTGTCGCGGATGCCCAGGTACGTGGCGATGGACTCGGCGTTGGCCTGGAGGTTCTCGGCGGAGAGCCGGACCAGTTTGGGGGAGCCGGTCGATCCGGAGGTGCTGAGCAGCAGCGCCAGATCCGGGTGGAAGGTGTGGACGCTCTCGGGCCGCCGTTCGTCGAGCGCCCACGTGCCGTGGTCGTCCGGCCGCGCGACCACATCCGGGTCGTACGCGGCGGTCAGGGCGTCGATCGTGCCGGCGCTGTCACCGGGGACGAGCAGGACGGGGTGGCCGGCGGAGAGGGCCGCGAGGTGGACGACCAGGGCGTCGACGCGGTTCGCCCCGGCCAACAGGACCATGCGGCGTGCGGGGCCCAGACGCTCGGCAGTGGCGGCGACCCGTTCGGCGAGCGCCCGATAGCTGACCCCGCCCGATGGCGTGATCAGTGCGGTCCGGTCGCCGTACGACGCGAGTTTGCGTGCGAACGGCACACCACGCCGCCGTACGGGCGGTCGCAGGAGGGGAGCTGGGGTGGTGCGTGGCGGAAGGGTGAGCGGGGCCGAGAGAGGTCCGAAAGGGTCTATCACGGGCGCGCGACCTTTCTGCGGCAGCGTCCGCAATTAGCACAGCTCCCTTGACGGTTAGGCAAGCTTTACCTTATTCATAGCATGTTCACAGTTGGCTTGAAAGCTTCGCTCAGCAAGCTCGCTGACCGACGGCGCGACCTGCGGCGTATCGGCGAGCCACGCAGGAAGGCACACACATGCGACGCCCCCTGGCCGGCCGGATCACCGCGCTCCTCGCGGCCGGCCTGCTTCTCCCCGCCCTCGCCGCGTGCGGCTCCGACGACAAGGGCGGCTCGGCGGAGGGTGGTGACTCCGCCCTCGTCATCTACTCCGGGCGCAACGAGAAGCTGGTCAAGCCGATCCTCGACAAGCTGGAGAAGGCCGTCGGCAGCGAGGTCGAGGTGCGCTACGGCGACAGCGCCGAACTGGCCGCGCAGATACTGGAGGAAGGCGACCGCACCAAGGCGGGGCTGTTCTTCTCGCAGGACGCGGGCGCGCTCGGTGCCCTGTCCAGGGAGGGCATGCTGGCGAAACTGCCGCAGTCCAGCCTCGACGAGGTGGACCCGTCCTACCGCGGCGGCGCCGGCGACTGGGTGGGACTGTCGGGGCGCGTGCGCGTCATCGCGTACAACCCGGACAAGGTCGCCGAGGAGGAGGTCCCGGACAGTGTCCACGACGTGGTGAAGCCGGAGTGGAAGGGCAAGGTCGGCTTCGCCCCCACCAACGCCTCCTTCCAGGCGTTCGTCACCGGCATGCGTGTCCTGGAGGGCGACGACGCCACGCGCGAGTGGCTCGAGGGCCTGAAGGCCAACGGCAGGACGTACGCCCACAACCTCGCCACCCTCGACGGCATCGAGGCCGGCGAGGTCGAACTCGGCCTGGTCAACCACTACTACTGGTACGAGCGGGTCGCCGAGAAGGGCGAGGACAAGGTCAACGCCAAGCTGCACTTCCTGCCCGGCAAGGACCCCGGCGCGCTGATCAACGTGGCGGGCGTCGGAATCCTCAAGGACAGCGGCCGGACCGAGACCGCCCAGAAGGCCGTCGACTACCTCCTGTCCAAGGAGGCACAGACCTACTTCGCCGACACGACGAAGGAGTACCCGCTGGCCGCGGGCGTCACCAGCACCGTCGAGGGCCTGCCGCCGTTCGACTCCCTCGACTCCCCCGAGATCGACCTCGGCAAACTGGAGTCGCTCCAGGAGACGCTGGCCATGCTCCAGGACGTGGGGCTGGTCTGAGGACTGTGAGTCCGACGGAATCCGTGAGCGCAACGTGACCACAGCTCAGTCCGCGGCCCGCCCGGCCGGAGCACCCGCTACGCCCGGGCGCCGACGTATCCGTTCGATCAGTAGGGCCGGCGCCGGCCCGGGGCGCAGGCTCCCGTTGGTCCTGCTCGTCCCCGCCTGCGTCGCCGCCCTGTTCGCCCTGCTGCCACTCGGCTACCTCGCCGTCCGCGCCCTCGAACGCGGGCCGGGCTACGCGTGGGACGTTGTCGCCGACGAACGCACCCTCCAACTCCTGGGCCGCAGCCTCGGTCTGACGGCGGTCGTCGTGGCGGCCTGCCTGGTCCTGGGCGTCTCCCTGGCCTGGCTGACCGCGCGCACCACCCTCCCAGCGGCCCGTACCTGGTCGGTGTTGGCCACCCTGCCTCTCGCCGTGCCCAGCTATGTCGCCGCCTTCGCCTGGCTGGCCGCCGTGCCCGGAACCTCGGGGTTCGCCGGGGCCGCGCTCGCGCTGACCCTGGTGAGCTTTCCGTACGTCCACCTGCCCGTCGCCGCGGCGCTGCGCGGCATCGACCCGGCCCAGGAGGAGGCCGCCCGCTCCCTCGGCCACGGGCCCCTGCGCACCTTCCTCCGGGTCACCCTCCCCCAACTCCGCCCGGCCGCCGCAGGCGGAGCGCTGCTCGTCGCGCTGTACGTGCTCTCCGACTTCGGCGCCGTGTCGCTCATGCGGTACGACACCTTCACCCGGGCCATCCACACCTCCTACCGCGCCTCCTTCGACCGCACCCCGGCCGCCGCGCTCAGCGTCGTGCTGGTGGTGATGACGGTCGCGCTGGTCGCCGCCGAGGCCCGTACCCGGGGCCGCGCCGGCCACGCGCGGACCGGAGGCGGCACCGCACGCCCGGCCGCCCCGGTGCCGCTGGGGCACTGGCGGATCCCCGCCCTCGCCTGGTGCACGGCCGTGGCAGCCGCCTCCGTCGTCTTCCCGCTCGGCGCCCTCGGCTACTGGCTGGCCGTCGGCACCTCCGCGACCTGGGACCTCGGCGGCCTGGCCCAGGCCGCCTCGGCCACCCTCGGCGTCGCCGCCGCCGGAGCCGCCCTCACCACCCTGCTCGCGCTGCCCGTCGGAGTGATCGCCGCACGCCACCGGGGCCGCGGCGCCCGGCTGCTGGAGCAGGCCGCCTACGCGGGGCACGCGCTGCCCGGCATCACGGTCGCGCTCTCCCTGGTCTTCTTCGCCGTCCGCTACGCCTACCCCCTCTACCAGCAACTCCCGCTGCTGGTCTGCGCGTACGCCGTCCTCTTCCTGCCGGTGGCGGTGGCCGCCACCCGTGCCGCCGTCCTGCAGGCGCCACCCGTACTGGAGGACGTCGCCCGCTCCCTCGGCCGGTCGCCCCTACAGGTCCTGCGCGAGGTGACCCTGCCGCTGGCCGCGCCAGGGGTGGCGGCCGGGGCCGCCCTCACCTTCGTGGTCTGTATGAAGGAACTGCCCGCCACGCTGCTGCTGCGCCCCACCGGCATGGACACCCTCGCCACCCGGCTGTGGACCGAAACCGGAGCCGGGTCCTTCGCGGCCGCCGCGCCCTACGCCGCCGCCCTCATCCTGCTCGCCGCCGTCCCCTCCTACCTCCTGGGCAGGCACCGCACATGAACGACCTCCACATCGAGCGACTCACCAAGTCCTACGGCACCCGAGCGCCAGTCCTCCAAGGGCTGGACCTCTCGGTGCCGGGCGGCTCGCTGGCCGCCGTGCTCGGGCCCTCCGGCTGCGGCAAGACCACCCTGCTGCGCATCGTCGCGGGCTTCCTGCATGCCGACGCGGGCACGGTCACCGTCGGCGGGCGCACCCTGACCGGCCCCGGTGTCCATCTGCCGCCGGAGCGGCGCCGCATCGGCATCGTGCCGCAGGAGGGTGCGCTCTTCCCGCATCTGAGCGTGGCGCGCAATGTGGCCTTCGGCCTGACCGGACTCGACCGCGGCGAGCGGCGTCGCCGTACGGAGGAGATGCTCGACCTGGTCGGGCTCGCCGGGTACGGCGACCGGATGCCGCACGAGCTGTCCGGGGGACAGCAACAGCGCATCGCCCTGGCCAGGGCGCTCGCCCCACGCCCCGCACTCGTCCTCCTCGACGAGCCGTTCAACGCCCTCGACAGCGCCCTGCGCACCGGGGTCCGGGCGGACGTGCGGGCCGCCCTGCGGGCGACCGGGGCCACGGCACTGCTGGTCACCCACGACCAGCAGGAGGCGCTCTCCACCGCCGACCTCGTGGCCGTCGTACGACAGGGCCGGATCGCCCAGTGCGACACCCCGCAGGATCTTTACCGGCGCCCCGCGGATCCATGGGTGGCCGGTTTCGTGGGCGACGCCGTACTCCTCCAGGGGACCGTTGGCGACGGTGGCTCCACGGCCACGACAGCCGTGGGCACTGTGGCGTTGGCCTCCCCACCGAAGGAACGGCACGCCGGCACAGTCGTACTGCGCCCCGAACAGCTGCGCCTGACCGACGCGGACACGGCAGGGGCGGTACGGGGCACGGTGACCGACGTGTGCTTCTACGGCCACGACGCCAAGGTGAGTGTCGCTGTGCAGGGCCTCGACGGCACGGTGGACGTCCGTGTCGCGGGCCCGCTGTCGGTCGGACCCGGCCAGGAAACCGGCATCCGCGTGACCGGCGAGGCCACACTCCACCCTTAGGGAGTACCGCCCGACGCGAGAACCCCGTCCCGGAACCAGCGGTCCGACTTGCAGGCACATCGCGTACCGGGTCGATCGCCGTCCACACATTCGAACCGCCCAAGTGCTCTGCCGGATCGTGCAGCGCCCAGTCGCCGCAGATCGACGCCGAGACAGGCCCGAAAGTCATCCAGCTCGTCGTCGTCCGCGAACGCCGGTGTGCGGTTTTCGTGAGCCGGCCCGTCCGGGTGAGCAGCCGCGCCGAGTCGGCTTGTTCCACCAACGTCGCCCCGAGCGAGGCGTGACGGTCGGCGAGCAGGCGGCGGACGAGGCCCTGGTCGTCCGTACGTGGGTGAACCACGGTCTCGGTGATCGCGAGGACGTGACCGGACGTCGTGAGCTGTTCGACGCTCTGCGGAAGGGGCCGAAACAACCTCCCGGCCCCGGTACCCCTCGCCGGGCCCTGCCGGTGAGGACTCCACGTACAGACCGGGCAGGTCCTCCTTGAGGGTCTCGGCCTGCCAGCGGTTCAGCCGGCGCAGGCGTAACACGTCCACAACGGCCGGTGTGCTTCCGTCACCGAGCGGCGGCTGCTCCCGTCCGGGCGGGGCCGTCACGGCGCGGAACGAGTGAAGCAGGAATCCCCGCACGGTCGTCCAGGAGCGGCCGTGGTGGAAGGCTGCGATGTGTTCACCGTGACACGAGAACCGCGAAACACCGGATGCCCGAGATGTGCACCAGGCATAGCATGAAAGCGGGTCGGCACACTCTCACGTGCGACCGGCCCGGAAGGGCGACCCCGGTGTGTATACGCCGGGGTCGTTGGAGCACGGCGGACGCGGCCGCCCGGAGCACGGCGTGATCCGTTCCGCCGATGTCCGGAGTGGCGCGACCACGAGCGGTCATGGCCACCGTCGGCCCCTTCGATCTGGACCGGTAGCCCGAACCTGGCCCGCTCACCGACCGGCCTTCCCATGTCCCCGTCGACCCAGCCCCTTGTGGTGAACGGCATTTGGGGGCGACATGCTGCCCATGGCGTAGTCGGCTCGTTGGACCGATCGGCGATGAAAGTAGTACGCCGACGGACGTCAGATAGAGCCTGCCGTCGACGGCCGCGCCGATGGCGACCCTGGGAAGGAACTGTGCGGATCTGCGTGGTCTCTCGGCTACGGCGGGACACGCGGTGTCTGAGCTCGATGTCGCCTCGGCCGAGGAGTGGTACGTGACGGCCCCGGCGCACAAGGTCGCTACCAGTAGTGGCGGCGTCCGCCGACGACGTGCCCCACCGACCCCAGGGTTCTCAGGATGATGCCGACGACAACCAAGGCCGGTGTCTTCGAGCACGCCGACAACGAAGCGAGTGCGCCAGGCAGCGTGCAGTTCGTTTGATCCTCTGCATGCCAAGACGTTCGGGGTACCAGGAATCCGGGACGCTCCTCGCAGCCGGTACCCCCGTGGGGCGTCGGACCGGGAGATCTCAGGCGGTGCGTTGGGCGCGGTGGCGGGCTTCCCGGAGTCGGACCTTCGACGGGAGGCGGTCCAGGCCGGCCGAGTCTCGTGCGTGTGCAAGCGTTTCCCGGCTCAGTTGCCCCAGAGTCCGCGCTGGATCGGCGTGAGGCTCCAGCAGCAGCCGTACGCGTGCGGTGGGAGCGCTACGTCGGCCCGTCAGCCGGACATGAGCCCGTGAGACCCCGGCCAGGGCTTGCGCCTCTTCCTCGATGACGTCCTCCAGCGTGCGGCCGTTGAGTCGGGCCGCCGCGCCGTCTTCGCTGTCGACGAGGACCTGGCCCAGGCGGTGTCTGCGTTGCGCGAGGAGCCACCACAGCAGCAGGGCCAGCAGCACGGCGAGCACTGCGATGGCGGTGGGCCACCACCAGCCTTCTTCCCGCCACCGGGTGCGTCCCTCGGTGCCCAGCACCACATCGGCCGGCCCACGGAAGGGCCACCAGCCTGGTACGTCGAAATCCCAGTGGCGTTGCAGATCCAGCCCGCCCAGCAGTACGCCGCCGCCCAGGGCGAACAGTCCGAGGCCGAGAAGCCCCAGCAGTACCCGGTTCACCGTCTTGAACATCAGGATCGCCTCAGCCCTTCTTCGGGCGCCGGACGCGCACGGTCAGCGTGGGTCGCCGGGCGAGACCCAAGAACCTCACGGCTTCGCCCAGCGTGGCGTCCAGGTCCGCGCGGACCTCCTCGAGATCACGGAAATGTGCCCGTGCCCGGACTTTGACCTTCCGGCGGCCGACAGCGACCCGTGCCGACTGGACACCGGGTACCTGCATGGCCCGGTCGCGCAGAACCAGGGCGGCCGCGCGGCGGTCGAGCCCGGCGCGGACCTCCTCTGTCCCGGGGGCACCGGTGGGCTGCCGCATGGGCAGCAGCCTGCGCAGTCCCGGCGTCACCGCCAGCAGGAAGAGCCACAGGCCGAGGGCCATCGCCCCGGCGGCCCCGACGATCATCCAGGTGTCGTCCAGTGGCCGTGTGGCCAGTTCCTCGGCGAGCCGCCGCCGCCAGCGCATCGCGCTTCGGCCTGCGCGCACCGAGACCACGTCGTACAGGAGCAGTCCCGTGGCCGCGGCGGACAGCAGGGCCACCAGGGCCGCGGGAATCCGCCGCGCCGACCAGAAACGGCGCGCCGGCCGGCCTGATTCATCCCTCGCCGCCGTCGCATCCGCGTCCGTGCCCGGGGTGCCCTCGGCAGACGGAGCCGCCGGTCCGGAATCGGCGGGAGGGGCGCTGTCGCCGGTCGGCTGCCGCCAGGTGTTCGCGCTCATCTCACCCTCTCCTGGTCCGTGCGCCGCGCGTGCACCGAGTGCAGCCTCTCGACCGACACCACCAGGTCGGACACCTCCATGCCGGCCCATGTCCTGAGCCGTTCGGTGACCTCTTGGCGCACCGCGGCGCACTGCGCCCCGATGTCGGACGGATAGCCGAGCTCGACGGTGATGCGCACCCGCGCCTCGCCGAGCACCGCCTGCCGTACGGCGGCGGATTCGGCGTCTCGTCCTGCGGTGTTCCGCTCCGGTGCCCGCCGCACGGATGTGTTCACGTGTGGCGTCCGGCGGCCGGGTGGTACGTGGCCGGTCGACTCGGTGAACCGGCTCAGCGCCTCGCGCGCCACCCGGGAAGCGATCTTCGCAACCACCCGGTCGGCGACGGTGATCGCGCCGCGCTCCCCGCGGGGGATGCCCGGACGCCGATCTGCTTCACCGGTCACTGCCGCCAGTCTCCCCGAGCCCGTCGCCGGTCATCGCTGATCCGCTCCTGTCGGTCCCGGCGGCGGACGAAGTCGCCCGGTTCGAGATCACCTTCCATGAACCGCCCGACCACGAGACCGACGACGCCCAGCCCCAGCACCAGCACGAAAGCCCAGAAGTCACCGAAATACGCGGCGAAACCCAGCGCCATTCCGGCCATCAAGCCCACCACGGCCCTGCTCATCACGCGCTCCTTCACTCAAGCGAGCTGCTCCGCCCCGGCTACTGGATCCGCTGCCGCTCTTCCCCCTCGTCCTCCTCGTCGTCCGGCAGCTTCACGTCGCTGACCATGAGGTTGACTTCCACGACTTCCCGACCCGCCATCCGATCCACCGCGGAGATCACGTTCTCCCGCACCGCACCGGCCACGTCCGTGATCGAGACGCCGTAGTCGACGACGATCTCCAGATCGATGGCCGCCTGCCGCTCTCCGACCTCGACACTGACCCCGCGCGTGACGGATTTGCCGCTGTCGGAGCCAGGCATCCGCTCCCGCATGGATCCCATCGAGCGCGCGAATCCGCTGCCCAGGGCATAGACGCCGAGCACGTCCCGTGCCGCCATTCCGGCGATCTTCTCCACCACCACATCGGCGATGGCCGTCCGGCCGCGAGAACCGGGCGCACCGCCCTGCCTTTGCCCTACGCCGGTGTTCTCAGTCATCGGGATATTCCTCCCTCATGAGGCCCACACAGCACTCATCGTTAGGATTATATTCGCTTTAGTACCTTTTGACCGCGCTGCGGATCGTGAGGTGGAGTGGTCGTCGGACGCCTGAGCAGCCCTGCCCCGCAGCCCTCGCGGGCACTCCGGCGCGCGCGGCAGGAAGAGAACCGCGGCCACGGAGGAAAGAGGGTGAGAGGACGGTGAAAACCGAGGCGTGGACGCAGGCAGTACGGCACCAGCTCGACCTGGGCCGACTGCTCCCGCTCGGCGGGCCCGACGACGGGACATGGATCACCGAGCAGGCGGCCGTCCGGGCCCTCGGGCGGGCTGCCGCTGAGATTCCCGGTGCCTGGCTGGACTCTCTGCGCATCGGGCCGGCACCGTTCGAGCCCGTGTCCGAGCCGGCCGTCCGTCCGCCGGCCAGTGCGCTACCGCCTGGCCCGCTCAGGATCGAAGCCGCCTTCACAGCATCCCTCGGGCAGCCGCTGCCTGAGACCGCCGACCAGTTGAGGAGCGCACTGCTCAACGCGGCCGCCGAACGGCTCGGCCTGGCCACCGTGACAGCTGACCTGCGGGTAACGGATCTCCGTGAGGGCCCGGAGGCAGGCGTGAAGTCGCGGACCACAACGAGGGCCATGAGGCCGGCGCCGGAAGCCGCAGCCGCGCGTAGCTCGCCCCCGGTGACCGGAACAGGATCCATGCAGGGGCCCGTCGGGGAACTCGCGGACGTCGCGACGGGTGTTCCGGGCGTCGCCCGCCTCACCGTCGGGCTGGGAAGCCGCCTGGTCAAGATGGAGGACCAAGACGATCCACCCGGCATACACATCGAGGTCCAACTCGCGGTCGCCCCCGGACACCATCCCTTGGAGGTCGCCCGCGCCGTCCGGGACGCCATAGCCGACGCAGCCACCACTGGCACCGCGGGCCCGGTCACCGCCGCCGTCCTCATCACAGAAACCGCGGCCTAGCCGGCCAGGCGTCAACGGCCGCTGGTGCCCGAGACGGCGGTGTCCTCGCGCCGTGGAGGCAGAGCTTCAACGGCTGCTGACCGAGTACCCGGCCCTTCCCACAAGACGACGCCCGCCTACCCGTTCCACCACTTGGTCAGCGACGGCGTACGGGAAGTGCGTACCGACCGAGGGCCCGGCAGTCCCGGAACCGGACTCCGAGAGCTTCGGGAAACGGGTGGCGCCGACGGCTGCACCCGAACCGAGATCAGCAGCCGCTTCCATTGGACCAGTGCGCCGGCCAGAAGAAAGGACGACGATCACCGCCGTCACGGCGCATGCAGCCACTGCCCGCCGTCGCACGCTGGCAATGGGCCGTCCGGTGGAAGGGACTCCTCGGCCCAGGCGGGTGGGGCGGCCGGGATCACGGTTTGTCCCAGTCGCGAGGAAGGGCGGTTCAGGCACCGGCACACGAAGAGCCTCGTGTCCACAACCGTGCTCGCGCACACTCCGAAACAAGGCGGGCTGGATCACGTGGCCAACCGCGTTGACACGGGGCCGTCGCGGGACATTGACTGGCGGCACGGCGTGGGACCATTGCACTCCGGAACACACGGCGAAAGCGCTCCGCCTTCCCGGCTCGACCAGACCCCACAAGGACCCGCCTACCGGACACCAGCGAGGTCGGCCAGCCGTTGCACAGACGACCAGGAACAAGGCGCGGACGCTGAAGGGGAGGATCACCGAAGACCTCGACCGGGTCCCCCGCATCAAGTAACCGCGGCGCCGGGGCAGGATCGGCCAGGGCTCCAAAAGCCTGAAACAGGCCGTCGAGAAGACCAAGGACGCCTTCGGGCGGGACGGAAGCGGCACCCGATGATGTACGACCAGACTCGTGCCCAACAGCCCGCGGGCCAGACCCCGGGCCCCGCCGAACGCCGCACCCCGGGCCCGGAGCCGCTGCTCCCGTCGGCCGAAAGGGAGAAGGTCCTCTTGCGCCTCCGGCGCGCCCTCAACACCTTCGCCGAGACTCCGCGCGAGGCGTTGGAAGAGGCCGAGAGCGCCTACGACGAAGCCACCGCCCAGCTGGTGAGCGCCCTCGCAGAGCGGCGGCGTGTCCTGCGCGCCGGGTGGCAGGACCGGGACCCCGAAACACAGTCCGACGAACTCCGGCAGGCGCTGAGGCAGTACCGGGAGATCACCCAACGGCTGCTCCACCTCTAGGCCGCCGCAGGCCGCGTCGCAGGCCTGGCGCAGAGTAGTGTGGACAGTACCGAGGGCATTCCGCACACCGGCTTCCACGCCGGGTCGTTCTCGGCGAGAGATGAAATCCGGGCCGCCGCAGGCGGCCCGGAGACGGATCCGCATCATGTCGGCGACCTTGCTCCCCACCCTGCCGCACCACGCGCCCGTCGCAGCCCCGGCCGCGCGTCTCGCATTGAAGACCGACGGCACGTCCCGCGGACTCCTGGACGGTGCCTGGTGGCCTGCCCCGCTCCCGAGATCTGCTGGGCGAACTGCCCGCGCTGACCGACGTGTTGGGCCCCTTGTGGGGCCGCATCACCCGCATCGCCGTCAACCCGACGTACTGGCCGGTCATCCCACGAAAGGTTCCCGTGGACGGCCACCTCGTCAAGGTCGGCTGGTTCACCCCGGAAATCGACCCGCACAAGCTGTTGCTGCTCTCCCACGGCACCGGCCGCTGGGACCTACTGGTCATCCCGCCCGACACCGGGGCGGAGTCTGCGGCCCGGCTCAAGGCAGCCGCGTCCGAAGGGAGTCGATGAGGACGATGCCCAATGCCAAGGAGGGAGGACGCTCGTGCTCGGGGCAGTGGGGCCTGTGGCCGCCGTGCTCCCCGTGCTCCCCGTGGCCACCGTCAGGTCCCGTAGGACCCTGCGGCCCTTCAGGGCCTTGAGGACCGGTGTCTCCCTTGGGGCCCTCAGGCTCGGTGGGTCCGGCAGGTCCGCCGGGGGCGGCAGGCCCGGTCGGTCCGACTTCTCTGGACACAGCCCGGTGCTCGGACATGCACGTGCCACTTCGTTTCTGCACCGTCCGCATCCTGGGATCGGCTGCTTCGGACCGTCCGTCACATGACGAGGGGACTACACTGTGCGTGGACGCCCCAGCCCCCGGCGGCATGCTGTTGCTGAAGACAGATGGCTGCGGGGTGCGGACTTTTCGTCTGTCACCCGGCGCATCCCTGGAGGGAACTGGGTGGTTCCTCTGCCCTGCTGCGCAGGCTGCTGGACCGGCCGTCGCTCTGCCTCCGCCGAACATCGCCCCTGCCGGGAGCGCGCCCAGGGAGCCGGGACTCCGGCATCTGCGCGCCCACTGCCGGATGGCCTTCCGAACCGAGGCGTCATGCCCCTGCCACAGCTCACCGTCTACCGCCATGACCGAAGGACACGGGCGCTGGTCACCCTGGCCGGTGAGATCGACCTCGAATCCGCGCCGTTGGTGCGCGTGTCCCTGGATCGGTGCCTGCGAGACGGTATCCGCACCATCGACGTCGACCTCACCGCCGTCGCCTTCTGCGACTGCAGCGGACTCAACGCATTCCTCCACGCCGCGCGGCAGACCACCATGGCCGGCGGGACCCTGCGACTGCACCACCCGCCGACGATGCTGGCTCGGATCCTCGACCTCACCGGCTGCGGGTTCCTGGTCCTCGGCCTTCCGTTCGGCCACCTGCCACCTCCTCTCGGACTCGGCGACACCCCGGCCGTGCCCCGTCCAGCCCCGCCGCACCGGTCTGTCCCGCTTGCGCCTGTTCTCTCGGGCGATGCGCGATGACGGCCGAAGCCGGGCGGGAACAGTCACGGAAGCCGGGGGACGGCGAGCCCTCCGCCATGGCTCCGGTGCGGTTGCGCCGGCTGAACCGTTGGCTGGTGGAGGGTCTGCGTGAGGATCTGGTGGATCTGTACGGGGAGTCCCGCGCGACGGCGCCGGGTGATCCGTACCGCCGTCCCAGCCGCCAGAACTTCTCGGACCGTCTCACCGCGGAGATGCGCCGACCAGGATTCGCCCTGGTGGTCGCCGAGACGGACAGCCTGATGGGGTGCGCCTTCGGATTCCCGGTACGCGGCGACGGCTCCTGGTGGCTCGGCTTCGAAGGAACAGTGCCGCGCGGCGTCGGGCAACTCACCGTGTCCGGCGGCGTCTTCGCGTCCGCCGGCATCATGATCCGGCCGCACCCGCAGGACCGGGGGCTCGCCCGTCGACTGCAGGAGCGGCTGCTGACCGACCACCAGGCATCGCTCGGCGTCACCTTGGTGGACCAGGCCGATCGCCCGACTCTCGCCGCGCTCCGCTCCTGGGGGTGGCTGGACATCGGCGAGCTTCGCAGGCCGACGAGCCTCACCACGTTCCACGCGCTGGTATATCCCCTCGGGGAACGCGCCACGGCGCGGATGGAGGGCCTTGCCACGGTGCCTGGAGGCGGCGGCCCGAGTGGGACCTGACAGACGATCAGCCCGCATACGGATGCTGGTGGCCGAGCACGCGGTTCGACGAGGCGCCCGGGTCGGTGTCGTGGATGTGTGCACCGCGGCCGTGGCCGCATTGCCGGTCGGCGGGGCCGGGCTGTCGGCGATGTCACGGACCGCGGCCAGCCATCCTTTGTGCAGCACCGACGACATCAGCGAGCAACTGGAAGAACTCCAGCTCACGCTGGGCGAGGGGCCCTGTGTGGACGCCTTTGTACGCGGCTCGGCCGTCCTGACACCCGATCTGCTCACCGGTGAACGTCAGGATCACTGGACCGTGTTCACCGATGCGGCCCTGGATGCAGGAGCCCGCGCAGTGTTCTCGCTCCCCTTGCAGAAGGGCGCGATCAGCCCGGGAGTTCTGGACCTGTACGCCGGCATTCCAACCGTATTGAACACGGAGGAACTGGCCGACGCACTGGCGTTCGCCGATCTCGCGACGCTCCTCCTGCTCGATACGAGGATCGACGAGACGGGCGCACCCACCGACGGGCCGATGCCGGACCGCGGCTTCGAGGACCTGGGCGCGCACCGAGCGGAGATCGACCAGGCCAGCGGGATGCTCACGGTCCAGCTCGGCGTCGGCATCGACGAAGCCTTCGTCCGGCTCCGCGCCTACGCCTATGCGCGGGGACGCCGGCTCGCCGACGTGGCCGCGGACGTGGTGGCCCGTCGGCTTCGTTTCTCCCCGGACACGGAGCCGGAGCAGTCCGATGAGGAAAGCTGACGTATCGGTGTCGGCCGAGGAACGTGCCGTCCTTCCCGCCCCTTCAGGCCGGAACCAGTCTCAATCGAGGGTGCCCACCATGGATCAACAGCTTCTGGCCAAGACCTTCGTCGAGCTGGCCGACAACCTCGTCGCCGACTTCGACCTCATCGATTTCCTGCGCCTGCTGACCGACCGCTGCGTCGGCATTCTCGACGCGAGCGCCGCCGGGGTGCTGCTCGCCGACCGGGACGGCAAACTCCGCGTCATGGCCGCCTCCGACGAACAGGTGCGCCTGCTGGAGCTCTTCCAGCTTCAGAACGACGAAGGCCCCTGCCTCGAGTGCTTCCGCACCAACACACCGGTGATCATCCACGACCTGACCCGGGAGATCGACCGCTGGCCGCGCTTCGTCACGGCGGCCCACCGCAGCGGCTTCGGGGCGGTCCAGGCCCTGCCCATGCGCCTGCGGGACGAGACCGTGGGCGCCCTGAACCTTTTCCGCGCTGCCCCCGGCCCCTTCGACCCGACCGCCGCACTCGTCGCCCAGGCGCTGGCGGACGTCGCCACCATCAGCCTGCTGCAACAACGCACCGCGCAGCGCAGCACGTTGCTCAACGAGCAACTGCAGACAGCGCTGAACAGCCGGGTGCTGATCGAACAGGCCAAGGGGAAGCTCGCCGAACGCCAGGGCATTGACATGGAGCAGTCGTTCAACGCGCTGCGCGGCTACGCCCGCGCCCACAACCGGCGCCTGGCCGATGTGGCCCGCGCCCTCATCGACAGCTCCGAACCCCTCGCCGGTCTGGAGTCCTGACCCACGCCCACGGGCAGCGCGGGCCTCTCCGGGCCGTCCGGCAGGGCGGCGAGGGGGCGGCCGTCGCTGCTCCCCAGCGCGAAGCAGTGATCAGGCAGGACGGACGAGGAACGACTTGACCGGTGTTTGGGATCCCGACGCTGGCTACCAGACAGACGCGTCCGACGGCCGTCCTGGACGAAGGCACCGGAGAGTTGCGCCTGCAGCTCCCGGTACCGTCCGCCGGGCACCTAGGCCGTCATCTCCGGTCCGCCTCGCGGAGGCGCCACAGTGCTCGGCGCAGCTCGCGCTGTATCGGTTCCGGGAGCGTCCGGTCCTTCGTCGTGGCGACCAGAGCGGCAGCCACGTCCCGGAGCTTGATGTTGCAGTGCTGCGACACGCCCACCAGCAGGTCCCAGGCTCTCTCACTGGAACACGGCGCCAGGGCCATCACCATGCCGCGCGCCTGGTCGATCGCCGCTCGGCTCTCCATCGCTCGCCCCAACTGCTGGTTGCTGGCGCGCAGTTCGACGACCTCGGCCAGCAGAGCCGCATCCCCCGCTGAAGGCGCAGTCCTCAACAACCGCTGTTCCACACGGGGCGGGGTCACCTGGTGCATGGTCCGTACCTCACAGAGCAGTCATCCCGTCCATAGTTGATCAGCGACGCGCCAGTTGCCGTTCCCCGGCCGCACCGGACTTGTAGGCCAGTCCGTAGTGCTTGAAGATCGCTTCCTCCTGCTCGGCGGGCAGCACGTCGTCGGTGCCGATCGAAGGGGCCTGCTTCACCAACGTTCTGACATAGCCGACCCTGAGATAGTCCGGCCCGACGATCGCGTTCTCTATGGGGACGAAGACCAGACGGTGCCGGGTGGGCAGTCCGGTCCGTACGGTGGCCATGGCCGGCTCATCGGTGGTGGTGTCCACATAGACCGCCTCAAGGACACGATCTTGCGCGACTCGGCGTCAACGACATCGCGGTTGCGCCATTCTCGGACGTCGGCTGTGTGAATCATGGTCTCTCCCTACCTGGACGACCTGCCTGGGGATCGTGAGTCGCACCCCTGGTCTTGCGTGGGAAATCGCCGCAGCGCACGACGCGGCGCGATGACCACGGCCGGCGTTCGCCCGCCGCAGCTGATCGTTCCCGGCTCGCAGTGCGAGCATCCTGTGCCGCATGCGCGTTCCTCCATGCGGCCTCGGCCCGCAGAGCCCGCCGCGCCTCGGGCCACTTCACGGGTCACCCGCGGCGTTCGCGGTCCCGCCGGTCCTCGCGCCTCCAGCGCGCCCGGTGCTGACGGCTGTAGCGGCGGTCCCAGCGTTCCCGACGATTCCGGCGCTCCTGGTAGTCCCGGTAGTCCCCGAAATCGGAGCTGCCGCTACGGCTCCGGCCTCCGCCACGATCTCGGCCGTGGCGGGTGGCGCCGTAGACCAGCACCGCCGCGGCCACCCACCAGATGGGATCGGAGGAGCCGAAGCCGAACAGGACCGCGATGAGGATGAGGAGCAGGACGAACATGGTGGGCCTCCCCGGGAGCAGGACACAGCATCGATACCGGGGACTGGGGCCTCACCCCACAGCGTAGCCCTGCTCAGAGGTTGCGGATACCGTGCGACGTCAATGCGTCCTGCCTTGCGTGGATGGCTGCTTGACACCTGTCGGGGAACTGCCGCAAGGGCTAGCGTGCGACATGCCGCCCCTGCCCCCGGCAGCGTCGCACCGCCAGCGCGCTCCCCAGGGGGCCACACCCTGCGCATCGGCGCCGGAACCCGCCGCGTCAGAGCGAGACCGTTCCCGCACGCGTCCATCGTCACGTGATCCAGGCGTGTCCCCGATGTGCTCCAAGCGGGCATCGATCTGCTGCCCGCCGCGGCTCCGAGCGGGAACTCGGCGAGCGCGTCGAGCGGCACGTTCCCTCGGAGCAGCGGCCGTCCCCGAGGCCCACGAGCACTACGTGACGCAATGGAGCGCCGACCAGGAGCAGTTCGTCGAATCACCGCAGCAGTCCGTACCGCTGGGGACGCACTGCCGCGTGCCTGGTAGGGGACCGCGTCTTCCCCATCGGCGAGCAGTTCGAGGACCAGATCACCGCCCTGTCCGTCCACCACGCCCACTACGCCCGGGGCTGCCACAGCGTGCACGCAGCACAGCCCGCGGCCAGAGCGGAACCGAGGAAATGCGGGAGGCAATAGTCGGAACCCGAAGCCTCTTCGAGGCGCTGGTCACCGAACAGCAGGGCTCCCCATCCCGGCCCCGTCCGCCGTTCCCCGACGACCGAGGCCGCGCGCCGTGGGCACTGACACGACGCCACGCGAAGGGACACGGCGCTCACCGGCTCGACGTGTGTCGGCTGCGGTGGCACGACCGATTGCGGGGCCACGTCTCACCTGCGCCGTTTCAGTGCGTGTGCCACGCGTGGGAGCTCTTCGTACAGCAGTCGGCCGACCAGCGCCCCGCCGAAGACGACTACACCCACGCCGACCAGCCAGGACTGGATGACCAGGACGGTTCCGACGGGGCCGTAGGTGACGGCGTTGGATGCGATCAACGGCGAGAAGACGAGCCGGGAGAAGACCCTCAGACCGAGCAGCCCGATCACGGTGGCCACGGCGCCGTCCCCCTCCCACCCCGCCGCCGATCTCCGGCTTGACGGGACCTCACACGGGTGGGGGGACCGGTTCATTGCCGTGTTCAGGCAACGTGCCCGCGCCTTCCCTTCCAGCCTTCCGGCTCAGGCCGCGACCTGCCGTACGACCTCCGCGACCTCGTAGCCCGCCTCGACGATCGCCGCGCGGACGGCCGTGTCGTCGACCGTCTCCCCGCGTACGGTCACCAGGCCGGCCCGTACGTCGACATCGACCTCGGTGACGCCGGACACCGCTACGACCTCCTCGGTGACGCTCACGGCGCAGTGGCCGCAGCTCATGCCGGACACGGTGAAGTACTTCTCGGCCATGGGGTCGCTCCTGTCCTCGGTCGGCCCGGTGACAGTGCCTCAGGGGGCGCACGGGCCGCGTGGCACGAGGTACGGCGCGCGGTCCCACCACGTTCAGCCAGGACCCGGCAGGTGACCCGCTCGGATTCAAGGTCGTCCCGGAGAGGGCAAGGTCACAGCCGTGCCCCCTGCTGCTCCTTTGTGCATCTGGCCTAGCATCCGAGCATGACGGTCCTGCCTGACGACGGGCTTGAGCTGGCCGCCGAGTTCCCTGACGCAACCCACGAGCAGTGGCAGCGCCTCGTTGCGGGCGTGCTGCGCAAGTCGGGCAAGGACGTCGAGGGCGCTCAGGCCGAGGAAGCCCTGTCCACCGCGCTGGAGGACGGGTTGCGCACCCGTCCTCTCTACACCGCGCACGACACCGCGCCCAGTTCCGGTTTCCCCGGCTTCGCGCCCTTCGTACGAGGAGGCCGGGCCGCGGGCAACACCGTCGGCGGCTGGGACGTACGCCAGCGGCACACGGCGGCGGACGGGGACGCCGTGCTCGCGGATCTGGAGAACGGCGTCACCTCCCTGTGGCTGGTGCTCGGCGGGGCCGACTTCCCGGTGTCGTCGCTCGGCCGGGTCCTCGACGGCGTCCTTCTCGATCTCGCGCCGGTCGTCCTAGACGCGGGCGCCGAGGTCGAGCCCGCCGCACGGGAGTTGCTGCGGCTGTACGCCGAACGGGGTGTCGCCAAGGAGGCGGCGCGCGGCAACCTGGGCGCGGATCCCCTCGGCCACGAGGCCCGTACCGGACAGACGTACGACTTCGCGCCCGTGGCCGGCCTGGCCCGGCTGTGCGCGCAGGAGTACCCGGGGCTGCGGGCCCTGACCGTGGACGCCCTGCCGTACCACGAGGCGGGCGGCTCGGCCGCGCAGGAGCTGGGTGCCTCGCTCGCGACCGGTGTCGCGTATCTGCGCGAGCTGACCGGGGCCGGGCTGAGCGTCGAACAGGCCTGTGCGCAGCTGGAGTTCCGTTACGCGGCGACCGCCGACCAGTTCCTGACGATCGCCAAGCTGCGGGCCGCGCGCCGGCTCTGGGCCCGGGTGGCCGAGGTGTGCGGGGTGCCCGCCGCCGGGGCGCAGACGCAAGCCGCGGTGACCTCGCCGGTGATGATGACGCGCCGCGACCCGTGGGTGAACATGCTGCGCACGACCATCGCCACACTGGCCGCCGGGACGGGCGGCGCCGACTCCGTCACCGTGCTGCCCTTCGACCACTCGCTCGGCCTGCCGGACGCGTTCGCCCGGCGCATCGCCCGCAACACCTCCACGATCCTCATCGAGGAGTCCCACCTCTCCCGGGTGATCGACCCGGCGGGCGGCTCCTGGTACGTGGAACGGCTGACGGACGAACTCGCCCACGCGGGCTGGGAGTTCTTCCAGTGGATCGAGCGGATCGGCGGCCACGCGACCGCCCTGCGCTCGGGACGTCTCGGCCAGGACCTCGCCAACACGTGGGAAGCCCGGAGCAACAAGCTCGCCAAACGCCGCGAACCGGTCACCGGGGTCAGCGAGTTCCCGCATCTGGCCGAGAAGCCGGTCGTCCGCCGACCCGCGCCCGAGCCGCCGTCCGGCGGGCTCCCCCGTGTCAGCCGCGACGAGGCGTACGAGGCGCTGCGGGCCCGCTCGGACGCCCACCTCGCCGCGACGGGCTCCCGGCCCCGGATCCACCTGGCCTCCCTCGGCCCCGCAGCCGCCCACACCGCCCGTACGACCTTCGCCGCCAACCTCTTCCAGGCGGGCGGCATCGAACCGGTCACCGAGGGCACGTTCGAGGAGAGCGGCGCCACCGAGGTGTGCGTGTGCTCCAGCGACGCGCTGTACGAGGAGCGGGCCGCGACCGTGGCGGCCGGGCTGAAGGCGGCCGGCGCCTCGCACGTGTTCCTCGCCGGCCGTCCCGGGCAGTACACCGATGTCGACGGTTTCGTCTTCGCGGGCTGCGACGCCGTGGCCGTGCTGTCCGCGACCCTCGACCGCATGGGAGTGTCCTGATGACTGTCCCCTCCGTCCCCGACTTCTCCGGGATCGAGCTGGGTTCCCCGGCCCTCGACGGCGGCGCCGACGACTGGCGTAGGGCGGTCAAGAAGGCGGCCGGCGGTGACGACCTGCTGTGGGAGACCCCGGAGGGCATCCCGGTCAAGCCGCTGTACACCGGGCAGGACCTGGAGGGCCTGGACTTCCTGGGCACCTACCCGGGCATGGCCCCGTATCTGCGCGGCCCGTACCCGACGATGTACGTCAACCAGCCCTGGACGATCCGCCAGTACGCGGGCTTCTCCACCGCCGAGGAGTCGAACGCCTTCTACCGGCGCAACCTGGCGGCCGGCCAGAAGGGCCTGTCCGTCGCCTTCGACCTGCCCACCCACCGGGGCTACGACAGCGACCACCCGCGGGTGACGGGTGACGTCGGCATGGCGGGCGTGGCGATCGACTCGATCCTCGACATGCGGCAGCTCTTCGACGGCATCCCGCTGGACCGGATGAGCGTGTCGATGACGATGAACGGCGCCGTGCTGCCCGTGCTGGCGCTGTACATCGTGGCGGCCGAGGAGCAGGGCGTGCCGGCTTCGATGCTGGCCGGGACCATCCAGAACGACATCCTCAAGGAGTTCATGGTCCGCAACACCTACATCTACCCGCCGAAGCCGTCGATGCGGATCATCTCCGACATCTTCGCCTTCACCTCGCAGCACATGCCCCGCTACAACTCCATCTCCATCTCCGGGTACCACATCCAGGAGGCGGGCGCGACGGCCGACCTGGAGCTGGCGTACACGCTCGCGGACGGCGTGGAGTACATCCGGGCGGGCCGGGAGGCGGGCCTGGACGTGGACGCGTTCGCGCCCCGGTTGTCCTTCTTCTGGGCGATCGGCATGAACTTCTTCATGGAGGTCGCCAAGCTGCGCGCGGCCCGCCTGCTGTGGGCGAAGCTGGTGAGGCAGTTCGACCCGCAGAACTCCAAGTCCCTCTCCCTGCGCACCCATTCGCAGACCTCCGGCTGGTCGCTGACCGCGCAGGACGTCTTCAACAACGTGACCCGTACCTGCGTGGAGGCGATGGCGGCCACCCAGGGCCACACCCAGTCGCTGCACACCAACGCCCTCGACGAGGCCCTCGCCCTGCCCACCGACTTCTCGGCGCGCATCGCCCGCAACACCCAGCTCCTCATCCAGCAGGAGTCCGGCACGACCCGGGTCATCGACCCGTGGGGCGGCAGCGCGTACGTCGAGAAGCTGACGTACGACCTCGCCCGCCGCGCCTGGCGGCACATCCAGGAGGTCGAGCAGGCGGGCGGCATGGCCCAGGCCATCGACGCGGGCATCCCCAAGCTGCGTGTGGAGGAGGCGGCGGCCCGTACCCAGGCCCGCATCGACTCGGGGCGCCAGCCGGTCATCGGCGTCAACAAGTACCGCGTGGAGACCGACGAGCAGATCGACGTCCTCAAGGTCGACAACTCCTCCGTCCGCACCCAGCAGATCGAGAAGTTGCGGCGGCTGCGCGCGGAGCGCGACGAGCGGACCTGCCAGGACTCGCTGGACGCGCTCACGCGGGCCGCCGGCGGCGAGGGCAACCTGCTGGAGCTGGCCGTGAACGCGGCCCGCGCCAAGGCCACCGTCGGCGAGATCTCCGACGCCCTGGAGAAGGTGTACGGCCGGCACGCGAGCCAGATCCGTACGATCTCCGGCGTGTACCGCAACGAAGCAGGCGACTCCCCGTCCGTGGAGCGCACCCGTAGCCTGGTCGGCGACTTCGCCGAGGCGGAGGGCCGCCGGCCACGCATCCTGGTCGCCAAGATGGGCCAGGACGGCCACGACCGGGGCCAGAAGGTCATCGCGACCGCCTTCGCCGACCTCGGCTTCGACGTGGACGTCGGCCCGCTGTTCCAGACCCCGGCCGAGGTGGCCCGCCAGGCCGTCGAGGCGGACGTGCACATCGTCGGGGTGTCGTCGCTGGCCGCCGGGCACCTCACCCTCGTACCGGCGCTCAAGGAGCAGCTGGCCGAGGAGGGGCGCGAGGACATCATGATCGTGGTCGGCGGGGTGATCCCGCCGCAGGACGTGCCCACGCTGCTGGAGATGGGCGCGGCGGCCGTCTTCCCGCCCGGGACGGTGATCCCGGACGCGGCGCATGACCTGGTGAAGCGGCTGTCGGACGACCTCGGGCACGACCTGTGATCGATGTCGACGCCTATGCCAAGGGCGTCCTCGACGGGAAGCGGGCGATCATCGCCCGCGCCATCACCCTCGTCGAGTCCACCCGGCCCCAGCACCGGGCGTCGGCCCAGGAGTTGCTGACCGAGCTGCTGCCGCACAGCGGCCGGGCCCGGCGGATCGGGGTCAGCGGGGTGCCGGGCGTGGGCAAGTCGACGTTCATCGACGCGTTCGGCACGATGCTGACCTCGCTCGGGTACCGGGTGGCGGTGCTGGCGGTGGACCCGTCGTCGAGCCGTACGGGCGGCTCGATCCTCGGTGACAAGACCCGGATGGAGCGCCTGGCCGTGGATCCGGCGGCCTTCGTACGCCCCTCCCCCACGGCCGGCACGCTCGGCGGGGTCGCCAAGGCCACCCGCGAGTCGATCGTGGTGATGGAGGCGGCCGGCTACGACGTGGTGCTCGTGGAGACGGTCGGCGTCGGCCAGTCCGAGACGGCCGTCGCCAACATGGTCGACTCCTTCCTCCTCCTCACCCTCGCCCGCACCGGCGATCAGCTGCAGGGCATCAAGAAGGGCGTCCTGGAGCTGGCCGACGTCCTCGCCGTCAACAAGGCGGACGGCCCGCACGAGCGCGACGCCCGCACGGCGGCCCGTGAGCTGGCGGGCGCCCTGCGCCTCATGCATCCGACGGACGCGGCGTGGACGCCGCCGGTGCTGAGCTGCAGCGCCCGCGAGTCCACCGGCCTGGACGCGGTCTGGGAGGGCCTGGAGCAGCACCGCACGCTCCTCGACTCCACCGGCCGCCTCGCCGCCAAGCGCCGCGACCAGCAGGTCGACTGGACCTGGTCCATGGTCCGCGACGAACTCCTCGGCCGGCTGCGCACCCATCCCGGCGTCCGGTCCCTCGCACCCGGCCTCGAACAACAGGTCAGGTACGGCGAGTTGACGGCCACGCTGGCCGCCGAGCGCATTCTGGAGGCGTTCGGGGACTCCGTGTGGTCCCGGGACTCCGCATAGGCTGATCACGCGGTTGGCCCACCCCGTCCACCAGACGGACGCCTCGCAAGAGGGAACCGGAGGAATCCGGGACTGCCCCGCAGCCACGAGTGGGAACGACCGACTCGTGCGCGGAGCCCCCACCGCGATCGCGGCGGCCCGGGCCACCGGATACTGATCCGTCACCTGGCCGAAGCGGTCCGGCCGACTGCTGCCGGGCCCCCGGTTCACCCGGCTGAGCGCCCCGAGTGGTGGAGGACTGCGATCCGGCTGACGGTGGATCACGTCGGAGCCGGGTCAAGTCAGCTGACGAAGCACCAGCTGCCCGGCTGTGGCGGAAGGACCATCAGATGCGTTCTGCTCGCATGCTTCTCGCTACGGCGGCGGCCACCGCCGTCCTCGCCATCACCGCGCCCGGCGCCTATGCCGACGGTGACAAGTGGGACCACGAGGACAACGGCTACAGCAAGGAGCACCACAAGGACAGCAGCCACGACGGACCGCGTGGCGGGGTTCACGCGGGTGGCGGTGCGCTGACCTCGCTGAACAACGGGGAGGAGTGGAACTCCGGGCAGGCCGAGCCCACGAAGGAGGCCTGGAAGGACGACCAGGACAAGGAGTCCTGGAAGGACGAGAACGACAAGGAGTCGTGGAAGGGCGAGCAGGACAAGGGCTCCTGGAAGGACAAGCAGGAAGAGGGGTCCTGGAAGGGCGACCACCACAAGCCCAGCGGCGGTGTCCACACCGGTGGCGGCGCGCTCGCCTCGCCGGCGGTGACCGCGGGTGGGATGGCCGTCCTCGCGGTGGCCGGTACGGGCATGTACGCCCTGCGGCGCAGGAAGACCGCCGGAAGCGTGGCCTGAGCCCATGCCGGGCGTGATACCTGGCGCGATAGCGGCCGGGCCGCCACACCG